>NZ_JBEYUY010000016.1:0-244232 GCF_040643775.1 Streptomyces sp. NPDC047081
ACCCGTCGTCCCCATGGGGAATTACGTGACCGCGGGGGTGGGGAATTACGTGACGCGGAACCCGCCCCACCTGGGGAATTTCGTGATCGTCGACAACATGGTGCGAGCTTGCCACGGGACTGCCGACAGCTGACGGACACTCAACGGGCATCCGGGTGAATCGAGTCGAGGCCGTGCTGAACTCCTACGGGCGGGAGCGGGGCCGGCCGAGTGTGTCAGGGGTCGGTCTACTCGGCATGGCAACGACGAAAGAGACGGCCGTCGATGTGATCGTCGACGTCCTCCACTGGCTGAGAGCCCATGGATGCGATCCCGACGAATCTCTGGACCGCGCGCAGATCCATTTCGAAGCGGAGGCCTGTGAGTCTGAGACCTCGCCTGTAGGGAAGCCATGTGCGGATTGACGAGCGTACGACCGTGGATCCGCGACGGTCGGAAAACGGAGAGGGAGAAGCCGGCTGGCAGCTTCAGCTGCCACACCAGTCTCCGTCTCTGCGTCGGTCCGGCTGCGGTACCCCGTTGCATCCGGAAGTCAGTGGTCCATTGTTTCAGCGAAGAAGCCCAGGTGAGGGGCGTCCGGAGTGCCGATGAGCAGCGTCCGGTCCAGCAGGATGTTGTTGTGCTCGCAGCTCGTCTCCGGGAGCATCACGCAGGCGTGGCAGGCCGCCAGGTTCGTCCCGCCCGTGCCGGACATCCCGCTCTCCATGCACAAGGGGTCGGAGGAGCACCAAGTGGCACGACGGATGGCCGACCGGACCGTACGGTCCAGCAGCTTGGGTTCTCCCTGCGCGACGAGACCGCCGAGGCTGCCCGCCGAATCACTCGTCGCGGTGTAGATCAGGACCCCGGCCATGTCGTCGGCCGCGTAGAGGCGTTCGCGGAGTGCCGCGGCAGGATAGCCCGCTTCCAGGCTCCACTCGTCGATGAGTACATGGGCCAGGGTGTGCAGCAGAACCATGCGGGGCGAGGCGGGGGAGAGGATCGCCTGCCGGTGGTCGCCCACCCTCTCCTCGAGTACGCGCTGGTGGGCTGTGCGCATGCGTTCCACGCGGGCCGCCACGGCGATCGCCCTTTCCCAGGGGCCGAGCAGCTGCTCGTCCAGGCGGAGAAAGACTCCCTCGCCGTGGACCTGCATGGCCGGGAGCCATGGCAGCGGGCGTTCGGGGTCGCCAGCGGAGAGCGGCATCTCCCGCGCGTCGGCGGACGAGTCCGGGTCGGCGAGCCGAGTGAAGGCTTTCAGCGCGCGGACCTCACGGAGCCGCTTGACCAGCATCGGGCCGGTGATGCCGAGCGGGTCGAGCACAGCAGTGTCGCCCGTCGGGGGCTCACAGACGAATTGCTCGTCACGAGTGTGCTCGCTTCCCTCGTTCCCGGCGCGGAGACGCTCGTACTCCTTCTTGCGCAGGGCGCGATAGCGGCGGTCGAAGGTGGGGGCCGTCTCGCCGACGGGATCCTCCTCGCGCTCCGCGTCGAGGAGCGCCATCACCTCTTCGATCGGAAGGGGGCAATCACCCTTGAACACGCCCTTGAGATAGATCTCTACGTGCTCGCGCTTGTCGTACTCGCGAAGAGCATCCCAATGCTCGGCGAGCGGGTCCGAGCGACCATCGCTCCACGGCGGGATGGAGAGCGCGGACTTGAGCACTGGCTGCCATACGGCGGACGAACCGCGCTGGAGGGTACGCAGCGGGAGTCCGCACTCCTCGGCCGGAGCGGAAGTGCCCAGCCAAGGACGGGTGCCGCGGCAGGTGAGCCCAAGTTCCTTCAACGCGTCCTTGCGGAAGGACCCCTCCATCGAGACCTCGGGCTCAGGGGCGCAGTCGCAGGAGACGATGATCGACCGGAGCGAGGCCGTACGCCCCGACGAGCGCAGCTTGAGCTTCCCACCACACTGTCCGGCGGTACCGGCCCCTCGTTCCGAGGAGCGGTGGACCCAGTGCCAGTACGGGAACTCGCCGAGATGTCCTGCCTCGCAGGCGACGACGAACCGGGAGGGGACGAGGTCGACCTCGCAAGTGCCGCAGATGCTGCGACCTTCCGGCGGGTTGAAGTCACGGTGCCGCTGGAGTTCGGTGCATTCCGGGCAGGAATGCATCAGAGGGAACCGCCGGACCCGCAGCCCGTCCTTGCTGTCGTCGTCGGAAGCGGGAGGGAGCCGGAAGTAGCCGACGTCGAGCAGGCGGGCCAGGCGCCGTTCGTAGATCCGGGGGGCCTCGTCCGTCTGCCAACTCGCCTCGGCGTCGTCCAGTCCCGACACGACGAAGGACTCCTGGTCGACGGCGATGAGCGAGCCGACGCCGTAGGTGGTGATGGCCTGGGCGCGGCGGACCGCGCCCCGGCGAGGCAGGTTGTGGGCGGGTGTACCGTTCTGGCCCGTACGACGACGGCGGGCGGGGGGCGGGGTCATCGGGTTCCCTCCATGAACAGGGCGGACTCGGCATCGACGTCGCGCAGACTCCACAGCGTGGACCAGGCCTCGCGGTCCTCGGATTCGTCGTCGTACGACTTCAGGAGTGACGGGGAGCGGTTGCCCCTCTGGGGCTCGAAAAGGAGACCGCTGTGGATGTCGGCCTCTTTGCACCACCAGTTCACGAACTCGTCAAAGGCCCGGGACACAGCGGTGGTCTCCTTGTCATCGACCTCCTTCACACGGTCGAGGAGGATTTCCTTCACCTTGTTCCGGAGCATTTCCTCGTACGACTCGACCTTGCCCGCCCCCTCATTGGGTCGTGCCGCGGGGATCAGGATGCGGGCCAGGGCCACGATCACCGCGTGCAGCCCCCGGTCGCGGGCACGCGCGGAGAACGGAGTGACGGACGTGGACTCGACCTCCCGATAGAGCGCCGAGTGGAAGTGCTGGAAACGCTCGTAGTGCGAGCGGTCCCGGGAACGGGCGGAATTGAGCATGACCGCCACCAGTCCTGGGTGCGCGCGGCCGACACGGCTGGTGGCCTGGATGTACTCGGCCGTGGTCTGCGGCTGTCCCATCACCGCCATGAGTCCGAGTCGGTTGACGTCCACACCGACCGCGATCATGTTCGTGGCGAGCAGGACGTCCACGGTGTCCTCGTCGGGATACCTCTTCTCGATGCCCTTGAGGCGGGTCGGGATCTCGCTTGCGTCGACACGGCTGGTCAGCTCGGAGTAGTTGGCGATCCGGCGTACCTCCCTCCCCTCACGCTCGGCGAGCAGTTCCAGATAGGACACCACGTCGTCATGGACCTGGAGTTCGGCAGCCGAGAGCAGCCGCAGACTGTTGAAGTAGCCGACGAGACTCCAGTAGGTGTCCTTCACCCTGTCGTCCTCGGTGCCCGCATGCAACGCCCGGTGCAGCAGGGTGGCGTACGTGCGGATCAGCAGGGTGGACTGGCTGGTGCCGGGGGAGAGGAGACCGACGTAGCGTCGACTCGCCTTCTCCTCACGGGGCGCCTCCACCGCGAACCACGAATCGCGGGCGTCCAGGCCGGCTGGCGGGAACTGGCGCACGTCACGGGCGAAGAGGTGCAGGCTCTGGTCGGCGGCGCGTCGGATGGTCGCCGTGGAGGCGATCACCTTGGGTCGCTTCGCGAGCGCGTCCACTGCTGTCTCGTACAAGCCGGTCAGGGTGCCCAACGGCCCGGAGATCAGGTGGAGTTCGTCCTGGACGATCAACTCGGGGGGCGGGGTGGGGTCGTGCGGATCGTTCAGGTTGAACAGCGCCGACGTCGCCGGTCGCCAAGGCATCGACGCGAACTTGTCGACTGTGGCGATCACCAGCGTCGGCCGGGCGTCGTACACCGCCTCGTCGACGAGATGGACGGGCAGGCCGTCGACGAAATCGCAACCCGTGCCGGGGCAGCGGACGAACATCCGCTTGGCCTCCTCGTCGGCGTCGTAGGCGCGCGCGTCGAGACGGCTGCCGCACCAGGGGCAGGCGTGCAGCTGGACGGGGTTCTCCTTGGCGAGGCTCCTGTCGAGGTCTCTGCGCAGTTCGTCGAGCTTCTCGTCGGCCTTGGCCAGCGTGTTGGGGGTGGCCGAACGCCCCACCCACATGCCGACAGAGAACTCCTCGTCGCCCAGCTCGGGGGTGCGGCGCCGCAGTTGTTCCATGGCGCAGAACAGGATCGCCGCGCGTTCGAACTGCTGGAGGGTGAGCAGCCGCAGCGTGTACCGCATGATGACGGTGACTCCGCCACCGGCGGCGCCCTTGCGGAGACGGCGCAGGAACGCCGTGAGCGCGATCAGACCGAGGTAAGCCTCGGTCTTGCCACCACCGGTGGGGAACCAGAGCAGGTCGGAGATCTTCCGGTCGTCGTGTTCGGGGTCGTCGACACCGGCCAGGCAGAGCAACACGAACGCGATCTGGAAGGGACGCCAGCGGCCCCTGGTCAGGTCGGGCGTGCCGGTCCGGCCTTCCCTCACCCACTCGCTGCGGGCACGCTGGTCGGCCATGGCACGGTTGGCCAGGCGGAACGCCCGCATCAGATCCGGCTCGGCGCGCAGTAGTCCGATGCCCTCACGGATGCGTTCCAACGCCTCACGGCAGGCCCTCACCTGCTCCCGCGCGGGTTCCTCGTGGTGGCTGCCTGCCAGTTCCGTCGCTTCGCTCGCCTTGCGGTCGATCCACTGCTCGTACCCCGAGGCGAGGCTCTCCAGAGCGGCCAGGACCTCGGAGTCGGGCTTCTCCGCCAGTCCCAACATGGACAGCGCGGAGCTGTCGATCTCCGGGTTGGAGTCGGTGAGCAGTACCTCGACGGATGGTACGAACTGGCTGCGCACCTCGGGGACGGCGGGTGGGTTCGCGTCAGTCACGCCGATCGGCGACGGCTCCCAGTGCCACTCCGCGGAGCAGCCGTGACCGACGGCGAAGGTCGGGGCGTGCCGGTGCAGCAGGCGACTCGTGGCGATCTCCGGGTCGTGGGCGGCACCGCGGGCGGAACGTTCCACGAAGGCGGTGGAGCCGTCAGTGGCTCGGATTCGCAGACCACACTGGAAGAGGGAGAAGGCATCCTTCAGATCCCACTTGCCGACCTTCTCCGCGTTGATCAGTGTCACCGTGACGCTGACTGTTCCCGTCACAGGGTCGGGGCGACGGACGATCACATGCAGATCGACCTTCTTCTCCTCGTGCAGCCTCGCCCGCACGCCGCTGCCGGGCAGGGTGACGTCGATCGTGTGGTCCGGGAGGTCGAGTTCCTCCCGCCTCCAATGCTCCTGCTGGTCGGACATCGTGCGGGCTTCGGCCCGGCGGGGCTCGACCGGCTTGCCGTCCGGGTCGGTGGGGCGGTAGACGGCGGCACGTGCCGAGACGACGATCGTTTCGCTTATTCCCGGGTCGACCGCGAAAGTCAGCCCCATGGAGGAAGGCCGACGGTCCCCGGACCTGTCCGGATCCCGTTCCGCGCCGGACTCCTCGACCTCGTCACGGGTGAGCACCGGTGCGATGTCCAGCCCGTCCTGTTCGGCGGCCTCCTCCTTCCTGGCCTCCGTCGCGGCTTTGTCCGCCGCTCCCGGGTACAACACTCCGGTCAAGTAACGGTCGATGGGTGCGTCCTGGGTGAGCACCTCGTCCCGGTCGCCCTTCTCGGAATCCTCGGCGGGGCCGAGGAGCTCGCGGCGGAGACCCACCAGGAGTTCCTCGTCCCGCACCCGGTAGTGCTCGGAGTGCTGGTCTGCCCCGTACGTCATGCGCCCTGCTCCTCGTCGTTGTCCGCCCACCGGTACCGTCCGACTCCGCTGATCCTGGGGACGATCCACACACCCCGGTCACCGAGACCGGCGTTGGCGCCGGCCGCGATGCTGCCCGTCACCGTCTCCGTCGTGTCGATCCGCAGCCCGTGGATCTCCTGGGGCCACGACGGTTCCCACGTTCTGTTCACCTTCTGCACCTGGAACAGGTCCTCACGGAATCGTTGCGACGTCTCGCCGATCTCCCGACCACCGTGCAGCAGCGCGTACGGTGGGCTCTGGGTCTCGCCCATGGGCATGTCGTGCCGCTTGCGCAACAGCACGTCATCTCCGGGGGCGACCCGCTCCAAGAGGTACGCCTGGACGGCGCCGGCGTTCGCGTCGTGCCCGGGCGGGTCGTCCCGGCACACGTCCCCTGCCTCGGCGACGACGCCGAAACGGTCGTACGACCGCCAGCCGCCGATGTAGCCTCGGCCGTCGCGCCGCTTTCCCGCCCGTCTGAACTGCGGCAGCTCGGGAGGCACCACGTGGTACAGGTCCTGCCGGGCGCGTGTCATCGCCACGTAGAGGGCCCGGGCCTCGGCGGGCAGGTCCAGCTCGTCCTTGTACCGCTGATACAGCTCCGTGGCCGTCGGTGGGGCCAGGACGATCACCCGATCGAACTCCAGGCCCTTCGCCCGGTGAACGGTTGAGACGACGATCCGGGAGTCCTCCGGGTCGGCGGCGTCGTCGGGGAACCTGCCGTCGGCGACTGCGCGCCGCAACCGGTCCAGGTCGAGCACGCCCCGCGCCGACCCACGGGCCACGCGCCGCAGAGCGGCCCACAGGGGTGTGGTGTCCGGCTCGTACGGCAGGGGGATTTCGGCGAGCAGGACGCGGAACCGTTCCTCGGTCAAGCCGGTCGCCTGCGTGCGACGCAGCAGTTCGGCCACCCAATACGGCACGGGACGTTCTTCGAGCGGACGCCGCAGCCGATGGTCGACGCCGTATGTGTGCAACAGCTCGGAGACCACGAGAGCCTGCTGGTTGTCGCGGGTGAGGATGGCACAGGTGTCGGTGAGGTCTCGCAGACCGGCCAGAGTGAACTCGTCGTCGAGCTTCCCCATGGCGTTCGCCGGGGCCATGAGCAGGTCTCTCAGTTCGTCGTAGAGCGTGCCGGCCTCGTCCGGGTCGGTGAGTCGTTGGAGGCGCGGGCCGTACTCCAACGCCACTCGGGCCTCCTCGGTCGTGGCCCGGAAGTTGCCGGTGAGCCGCAGCTCCACCAGGTCGTCGGGGTACGAGCAGCGCAGCCAGTCGAAGAACCGGCCGGTCTCGTCGAGCCGTTCGGCCGGGTCGGCGATCTGGAACCCGTACACGGACTGAGCCGCGTCCCCGACGACCGTGAATCCGCAGCTTCCCCGATAGCGGTCGAGCAGCGTCTCCACCAGTTCACGACGCACGCCCAGCAGGTCCTGCACCTCGTCGACCACGACATGGGCGGGCGGGACGGAGTCTCCGATCTCCAGCGCGCCCTTCTCGACCGCATCGGCCGCCGCGGCGATCCGCTCGTCGAAACTCGTTGCTGCCCAATCGCCTTGAGGGTGGGCCTGGTTGAGCACGCCGTACGCCCAGGCGTCGAAGGTCTGTGCCCGGACCCGGCGGGCACTTGCGCCGTGTCGGACAATCCGCCGGCGCAGTTCGCGAGCGGCGGCCCGAGAGAAGGTGAGGACCAGGATCTCGGCGGCCTCCAACGCCTCCTCCGGATCCTCGTGACCGCACAGCGCGTCGAGCCGGCGCACCAGGGTGTGCGTCTTACCCGCCCCGGCTCCCGCCGTGACCAGGACCCGTGCATCCCAGTGCTGCTCGATGACGGCCCGCTGCTCATCGGTGAGCAAGGGACTGTCCAGGTAGGCGTCGGTCACTTCCGGCTCCAGAGGTGTTCGAACTGGGTGAACGCGAGCTGGGTGTCGAAGTTGGCGATGTTGTCACTGACGTTGAGGATCAGGCAGGTGGGCTTGCCACCGTTCTTCGGGCCACGCAGCCCTCGACCGATCATTTGCTGGTAGACGTTGGTGCTGTAGACCGGACGCGCCACCACCACGACGCGGGTGGCGGGGGCATCGAATCCCTGCGTCAGCACGCCATAGTTGGTGAGAACGCGGATGCGTCCCGTGCGGAAGTCCTCGACGCGTCGACGGCGGTCCTGGACGCTGTTGGTCGAGTCGACGGCGGCGGAGGGGACGCCCCTGTCGTTCAGCAGAGCGGCCAGGGAGTTTGCGTGGTCGACGGAGGTCGCGAAGAGCAGCGTCGGCCAGTCCTCGGGAAGGCCGGCCACCTCCTGGACGATGCGGAGGCTGCGCGCATGGTCCTCCACCAGGCGTTGTTCGGCCGAGCGCGAGAGCATGGCCATCCGGTCCGCCTGCGCCCTCTCGTCGCTCGACAGCACGATGTTGCCGCCTTCCAGGGTGCGGTGCTCGACCTGCGCGAGCATGCCCCACTCCTGGAGGTCCCGATATGGGTCACCCGAGGGGAAGACGCCTTCGTCCAGGCGTCGTCGGCCGAAGCGGCCCACCAGACGGTTGGTCTCTTCCTCGTTGGTGTTGCGGAACGGGGTGGCGGTCAGACCGAGCAGATGCCGTCGGGTCTCGTACTGGGTGAGTCCCAACTTTCCCAGGACGTAGGTGTATCGAGGGGAGATCGCGGTGTGCGCCTCGTCCACGATGACCAGGGAGGCCTCCCTCAGCCAGTCGTAGGGTTCGGTGTCCACGCACCGCTCCAGCTTGGCGTCGGTGGCCACGACCAGGTGAGGGTTGCCCTGAATGTCGCCGACCTCGTTGCCTCCCCAGAGCCGGCTGATGGTGAGAGGGCGTTCCGCGCCTACCTTGCCCCATACGAACTTCCAGCTCTGCACGGCCTGTTCGCAGAGCTCCTCGGTCTGGGCGATCCACAGCAGCGGCCCCTCCAGCTCGCCCACCCGCTTCACCCACCGGATCACAGCCTCGGCGGTGACCCGGGTCTTGCCGGCACCGGTGGGCAGGGAGAGCATGGCCCGTTGCGGGGCCAACCGGTCCAGCAACGTGGTGATGTTGCGGACCAGGTCTTCCTGGTAGTCGTGGAGCGCGGGGAAGTCCCGCGGGCCGTCGATCGTCTCGAAAGCGGGCGGCGACGGCGTCCGGGAGCCCGCAAAGGTCACCGGCAGTCCGAGGCTGGACACGAACGAAATCGCCGCGGACGAACCGCCGTACGCGACGGGGGCGTTGGGGAACCGGGCTTGAATGTCTCGGGCGTGATGGTGCAGCACCCTGTCGCCGCGCGCGTTGAAGGCCATCTGCGCGATTCGGTGCGGCGAGGGCGCTGCCCCTGCGGTCGCCTCCGCCTCGGCGTCCAGCAGGCCGTCCGGCAGACCCGAGCGCAGGGCGTCGGCGCCGATCAACAGCTCGATCTTGGTCACCACGTCCTCGGCGTCGCGAACCGCCTTCAGCGCGGCCTGGGTCGCGCTGTCCCGAGCCATCTGTTCCTGGCGTTCCAGGACCGCCCTGCAACCGGACGCACCCAAGCCGAGTTCCAGCTCGCGGTCGATCAGACGGAGCATGGGCTCGGGCTCCAGAGGGACGCGGACCTTGACCGTGGTGCCCTGCCGCACCGCGTCCAACGGGCGAGGCTTGGTGCCGTTGTCCGTCCGGGTCACCTCGTCCAGTACGCTGCACCGCTGCACCAGGCTGTTCCGGTTGCCGCTGTTGAGGCGCTGGCGCAGAGCGGGGTACAGGTCGACGAGCGGGATGGCGTCGCCGTCGAGTACCTCACGGGTCTCGCGAGTGATCGCCTCCTCGTAGCGCCTCATGCCCCACTGCTCTGCCATCAGTTCGGCGTCAGCCGTGGTCGCCACGAGGAGCGCGGGAAGTTGCTCCGCGCGCAGGGCCCGGTATTCGGCCCCGCCGACGGCGACGGTGATCTCGTCGTCGGGACGGGTGGTCCAGGTGTCGCCGATCCGACAGCGGGTCAGCGAGTCCTCGGGGAAGGCCGCGCCGAGCCGGGTGAGCATCACATACGTGTTGCCTACGAACTTGTCGTCCTCGCTGCGGGTCAGCTCCGACAGCAGCGGCTCCCAGCGCTCTCCCGGCACGTCGTCGACCGTGGTGGGCAGGCGCAGCTTGCGGGCCTTCTCCGGGGACAGGTCCGCGACCGGCAGAACGTCGCGGTAAGCGGCCAGTTGAGGTCCGACCGCCTCGCGCAAGGGCTTGACACCCTGGGAGGTGAAGACCGTTCCGTGCTTCCTGAGCAGCCATCGGATCGGGGACTCGACAGCCTGCCGGGTGCTGGACTGGGCGCCGATCTGCCGCGTCCAGTTGTCCACCACGGCGTCGTCCGGCAGGGCCTTCAGGAAGGCTGCGCGGGACTCTTCGGAGAGCAACCGGAAGAGGTGCAGCGGCCCCCCGATCGGGGCCCCTTCCACCTTCAGCCTGTTGAGGGTCGGGCGGGGGGCTCGCTTGTCCAGGCTGTGGAGGTACGACGCGTGGACGGCTTCCCGGTACTCCTCGAACCAGGCCTCTCCCTCCGGATTCGTCGTCGAGGGTCGTTCCCGCAGGCCGATCTGGCGGAAGACGGCGAGGTCGTCCGAGTGGAATCTCATGTCCACGGCGACCGCCGGGTCGCGCTCGGCGCTCACCACCGCGCCCGGCAGCATGCAGTCGCGCAGCGGACGGAATCTCCCGTCCGCCGTGCGTACCCGCAGGATCCGAGGGGCGTCCGACACGTGCTGGAGCACAGTGTTGATCATCCGGTACCCGCCCGCCTGGCGGAACAGGTCCCAGAAGCGCTCCCACTCCGCCGTCCCGTAGCCGTCGAAGCCCAGGTCGAGGACGCTCACGAAGCGGCCTTCGACATCGGCCTCGCGGATGCCGAGCAGGTCGAGGGCGGAAGCCAGCCCAGGGTCCGCCGCGACCTCGGCGACCACGTACACCAGGGACTCGCGCAGCCCGTCGTCGTCGGCGCGGCGGAACACGTGACCGGGGACCGGAGGCACGAGACCGTGCTCCTCGGTGAGCACGATCTTCGCGGTGCGGGCCTCTTCGGCATACGGCGAACCCGCCGCGACCATGTCGGCGAGGATGCGGATCGCGCTCGCGGAAGCCTCGGGACTGCCGCCCGTGACCAGGGCCTCCAGCCATTCCCGGACGCCGGACCGTCTGTGCCCGGCCGCGTCGAGGACGTGCTCGACCTTTCCCGAACGCAGGCCGTCGACCTCGGCGGCGGGGTGCAGCCAGTTCGAGGGTCTGCCGGGAGTCTCGTGCCACATACGTGTCCAGTCGGCGTGCCGCTCCTTGTCGAGGCGCGGCGGCATCCTTAGCTCGGCCGGGGCGCGCAGCTCGCCTTCCTGGTCGGGGAGCGAGGGGCGCACGGCCGCCCGCTTCCAGATCTCCACGGTCAGGAACTCGTCCGCCCAGCTGATCGACTCCTTCTTGCGACCGGGCAGCAGCGGGAGGTACGCGGCGGGGTCCTCTGCCGGTGACAGGCCGGGGAGGGAGTCGACCACCAGCGCTGCGGCGACCCGGATCATCTCCTCGTTGAACGCTGAGGAGTCGAGCAGGTTCTGACGGTCCTCGTTGGTCTTCCACGCGCCGTTGAGGATGCCGCTCAACGACATCTCGTACTTGGTGGGGAAGAAGGACCAGAAACGGCCCCGGCCCCTGGACCGGCTGACGTGGAGCCCGGTCTTCTCGTCCTTCTCGAGCGCTGGCACCGCCCAGGCGAGGTCCAGAGTGAGCCGGTCGTGCAGTTCACCGGCATCGGCGCGGGCCGCCGGGCCGGGCTCGTGCGTGGTGGTGAAGACCCGCCACCGCGTGCTGACAGGCGACTTCCCCGTTCGTTCCTCCCTCACGGTGTGCAGGTTCCCGGACCGCTCGGTCGTGAGCACTCGGAGGACCGGGGGCAGCGGCCTACGGTCCTCCAGCACCACTCGCGCCACGTGCGGGGAGAGGAGCTGGAAGCCGAGCGGGAACTCCTCGCGGACCGCCCCGGCGAACGTCTTCCCGCCGTGCATGTCCAGCGCCAGCCTGCCGGCGGCGCCCGGGAGCAGCGGCAGTCGGACGACGGTGGTCGCCCAGCCGAGCAGTTCGTCGAGTACGGGGTCCTGGGCGCGCTCGGCCTCGGCGTCGAGCGGTCGGGCCATCCGGAGCACCGGTGCCTCGAACGGGTCGCCCAGATGTTCGAGCACACCGGGGACCGATCGGATACGTTCCCGCGCCCATTCGCGGTCGAACCCGAAGGCGCCGGAAGTACTGAAGAACTGCGGAGCGTCGGTGACCACCAAGACGGACTTGACCCCCACGCCGAAACGGCCGATCTGACCGCCCCGTTTGCGCGACATGCTCATACGGAGAATGGTTTCGGCGCCCTCAGCGGTGACGGGAGAACCTTCGTTGGCGCAGTAGAGATGGGTTTCGGTGAGGACGACTTGGGTGGTTCCCCCGGGCCCGGCTGTGATCTCGTCGGCAGCGTTCTGTACGAGCTCGAAAAGCTGGCGGTCTCCGTATCCCCCCTGGGTGATGCGACGCTCACCGTTGGCGTGCTCGGGAATGAGACCGGGATCGACCGCGTAGGTCTGCAGGACGCGAGAGGATTGGTCGAGAACGGTGTGGATGACCGGCGATACCGGTGACGAGGAATCGGACACAGATCCTTCACGGCTCCTGCGGTGGGCGCGGATGACGGAATATGAAAGCAAGAGAAGGGTTTGATGAAGCTTTAAAACGTCTCTGATCTGCGAGGGTGCAACTCCATGAGGTGGCGTGTGCTGCACCCGAGAGATCAGTCTTCACCAGTTCCGATGAATCTCGTACCGGAACAGAAAAACTCGTCAAAACTTCGGCCGCCATTCCTGCCGAATCGAGTATCTGCTTTCGATCCATCTCGGTCTCCACTAATAAGAGTTGGAGCCGGATGAAATGTGTGTCGTGTTGGAAAAAATGCTCGAAATGGTAAGGGGAATCTGTCTCGTTCGGAAGTCGATCCCTGGTGTGCCACGTCCTCCAGATTATTTTCGGGTAGCCCCTCGTTGCCAGCACGTTCGGGGTCTTCGGGTGCGGCAGGGCATAGGTCCGTCCATGACGCCCATGGAGGTTCTGAGCGAGGTGGATGAATTCCGCCGTCATGGACCCTAGCAGAGGTTCACCCGTTTGGGCTACGCCATGTTTTTCGAACGAATTCGGAGTTCGGAATTCCGCATGGTGCAAATGTTTGCGATCGAAAAATGTTCAACCCGCTTCAGGGTGCATTGAATCGGACATCTTTGTTCATGTCGGGCGAGTGGTCATCCGTGGGGCGCCGGGTGTCGTCAAGCGTTTGTTGACGTGCTGGCTGCTGTCAAATTAGCCTGTCCGGGACGGCGGACACAACGGTGGAAGCACGAGGGGTGGGAGGCACATGGAGGCCGGCGAGGAGTTCGGGCCGTGGCTGGCCCGCCAGCTTGCGATCTCGAACAAGAGCCAGGCGGAGCTTGCGAAGGAGCTGAACCTGACCCGGGCGGCGGTCTCTGCCTGGATCACGAGGCGCTCGGTGCCACGCCCCTCCGTCATGGCTCAGATCGCTGAGGCGCTCGGCACCGATCTGAGCACGGTCCACACGCGCACCACCGACACCCAGGCCGGCCTCCCGGTCACCTGGTACCACCGACCCGGCTACCAGGACGGCGGACGCGATGGCGGCAACGCGGCCGCCTTCGCCTTCGACGCGGACGTTCAGGTGCTCGCGCGCGAGACCTGCCAGAACAGTCTCGACGAGCGGCTCGTCCACAACGGCCGCCCGGTTCGCGTCCGTTACACCATCCACGAACTCACCGGTGAGAAACTGGAGGCCTTCCGCGCCGCTCTGCTCTGGGACGAACTCCAGCCACACTACTCGGCTGTGTCCGAATCCTCCGCCGACCAGAAGGTCGGCCGGGTCGTTGATGCCGGGGTGCGCGACATGTTCGAGAAGGGCCGTCTGATCCTTCTGCGTGTCGATGACTACAACGCCTCCGGTCTCACGGGCGACGACTATGGCGACGGAAAGTTCGCGGCCGTCGTCCGCCGACAGCTGGAGAGCCTCAAATCGGGTTCCGGCGCGGGTGGTTCGTACGGCCTGGGCAAGGCGACGCTCTGGGCGACCAGTGCGCTGGGCCTGGTACTGATCAACTCCACTCTCTCCGTGCCGCATGAGGGACGCGTCGAGCGTCGTGTCATCGGGCGGTTGGAACTGCCGTGGAGGTCCGTCGGCGGCACCTCGTACGCTGGCCCTGCCTGGCTGGGGCGTCCCGACCCCGAGACGCCGAACGCGGAGGTCGTGCGGTCCTGGTGGGCCGACGAGGAGGCGGTCGAACGCCTTCACCTCGCGCGGGACAGCGACGAGCCCGGCACATCCTTCCTCATCGTCGGCGCGCATGACGTCGCCAGCCTCGACCAGAGCAGGATCGCGTCCGCCACCGATGAGGACGAGGAGGGCGACGACGACGGCACACGTGACGTCCGCGTCATGCACAAGCGTCTGGTCGAGGCGCTGAGCCGGGACTTCTGGGCGGCCATGACCGGAGGCGGCAGCAGGCTACCGCTGCTGGAGACGTCGGTGCGTACCCTGCGCAACGGCGAGATCCTCGTCGAGGAGGAGCAGGTGGACCCCACCGAGCGCCAGCCCTCGCGCACCCGGGCGCTGCGCGCCTTCTACGAGGGGACGACCGTGGACCGGCTCACCGAGTCCGGCCAGGTGGCGCTCCGTACCGTCCCGCTCCGTCTGCCTCTCTCCGGGGGGCGTCGTGGCACGCTAGGCACGCACCAGGGGGTGCTCCTGGTCACCGAGGCAGAGGACAAGGACGGTGCCGAGAACCAGGTCCACTCCCTGCGCGGTAATCGGATGACCATCAAGAAGTCCACCGTGACAGGTCTGCCGTTGGGTGTCACTTCCTTCCAGGCAGTGCTGCTGGTGGGGCACGCGGCCGGGGAGTCTGCGCCCTTTGCCGATGAGGCCGAGGAGTTCCTACGTGCCGCCGAACCCCCGGAGCACGACCGATGGGGGCAGACCGAGGAGCTGACGCTCCGCTGGTCCCACAGTGCCCATTTCCGCATCGCTCGACTGACCACCGAAGTCAACGCCGCGGTGAAGGAACTGGTCGTCAGGCCCAAGCGCCCCGGCTCGCAGGAGAGCGCCAAGCTGCGCAAGAAGCTCACCGTCCCGCGCAAGACCGCGGTGTCGAAGCGTGGTCCCGGAACGGCCCTGCCGGAACTGACCGAGCTTGACGCCGGGATCGGCGAGAGCCGGGAATGGCGGATCACCGCCGAGGTGAAACTGCCGCGCGCTGAAGAGCTGCCCGCCATGACACCGGTGGTCCTCCTTGACGTCCGCTCGGGCGGCAGGCCGCGGCTGGACTGGGCCGAACTCTTCGCCGTGGAGGGCTGCGAGGTGGAAGACGGCGTACTCCACTTCACCCCTGGCGCCCGGCGGGCTGTCTTCAGTGGAGCCACCGATCCCACCAGCCATCCGGTCCGCACCGAACTCACACGACTCGTACTCGAACTCCGTGCCGGTTCAGGGGAGTGAGGCATGAAGTTCTACCCGTACAAGCGACTCAACCGCCCTGTCAGCTTGAGGGTCACGTCTGTTTCCCTGAAGCTGCCCGACGGTACGCGTGACCACCTGGACACCTCGGCATTCTCCACCCCTCAGAGGACTGTCGCCCTGGGTGTGGCGCAGCACGAGGACTGGCTGACCGCCAGGATCGGCCTGTCCGCCACCCTGCCTCCGGGCGCCACCGACGCCGATGCACCGTGGAGCGATCTGCGCGTCCTCGCGGTACTCACGGACGGCGACACAAACATCCGCACCACGGTCGATCTCCGGCAGGATGCCCCGGACAGCAAGGAGTGGTCCGGCGCGATCGACGTGCGTCGTGACGATCACGTGGGCCGTGCCGCCCTGACGGTCCACGCCGTGGCCACCGTCGACGGCGTCCAGGGCCGGACTATCACCGAGACCGACGTGGACTGGACGATCGACACGTCCGCCGAGGAGCCGCTCGGTGGCTTGCCCCTCGACGTGAAGCAGGCGAGTTTCTCCAAGAGCGCCCGGGAGTGGCTGCGCCCCTATGCAGACGCGCCGTGGGTCGTAGACGCTTCGGGTCGGCTCCCGCTGGTGATGGTCAACACTGACGTGGAGGGATTCTCCGATCTCCTCGGCGGAGAGACCGGCGGGATGGAGAACAAGGTCCACGAACTACTGGTATCGCAGATGGCCACCGACGTATGGACGGCCGTCTTCCACAGCGCAGTCGGTGATCTGGAGGTCGAGCCCGACGGCTCACCCGTCTTCCCCACCGACTGGAGAGGAGAGGTGCTGCGGGAGATGCTCCCCGATGTGGTGCCCGGCCTCGGAGTCGAGGCGGCACTCCGTCAGGTACACCGGCGTAGGACCGGCGACGCGGGATGGGTGGAACTCCAGACGCGCGTCCACTTCGCCGCTGTGCGCCGGGCCGGTGCGCGCCAAGCCCTCGCCCAGGTTCTGCGCACGCTCCAGCAGAACAATCGAGAGGACAGGCCGTGATCGAGCAGCCGCATCATCTTCCCGAGCGACTTGGCCTGCTCTCCGCGACGGCAGCCGACCCCTTCCTCACTGAGGACCTCCTCCGGGGGATCCAGGGGCACGGGGGCGTCGACCTGGCGAAGGTCGTCGAACCCCTGCCTGAGGATGATCCCCGCTGGCTGGCGGAACCGATCCGGGAGCTCGTCGACGACGCGTTGCATCAGTTCAGGGACAACAAGACGGGTGCCGACGCCTGGTTGGCGCCCCGCCTGCATGCCGCGCTCCGTCTTACCCGGCGGGAGGCCGCCGACCGGCGGATCTGGAACCACCTCGCGCTCGGCGTCGCCCCCGACTATGTGGTGTGGCGGCACGCCACCGCAGCCTCGTCGGGTGCCGAGCCCCGCGTTGCAGCGGTCCGTTTCAAGGGCTCTCCCGACCGTCAGTGCTTCTCGCGCCTGTGGTGGGCGGCCGAGATGTTCCGCAACGGCGGGGACTACGCGCCGGTGGTGGCGGCCTGTGGCAACCAGGACCTGATCCACAACTCACTGCGTGTGGAGTTGATCGACCATCGCCCCACGGCCCAGGCACTGGTCCGGGTACTCCAGCGCGGGATCGCCACCACCGGTCGTGACATCAACGGCCTCATGGTCGCGATCAGTACCGCGGGAGCCACTCTTGTCTACGACGCGTTGGCCTCGGATGTGCCGCGTGATCCGGACGACCTTCGCCGGTGGATCGCCGATGCCGAGACTGCGCCCCCGGTGCCTCGCCACGAGCTGCCGACGGGACCGGACGAGGAACCGGTGCCCGAGAAATCGATCGAGAGGCTGACCGACTACTTCGCGGAACTCTTCGAGACGGCCCCGGTCAGGGGGAAGGCACCCCAGGTATGAAGTGGAGGGCTCACCCTCCGGCGAGGGGGTGCCCTTCCAAATCCTCGCGTCGGCGGATCTGCACCGGTTTGCTCGGAGGACGCCAGTTCTCAAGATTCGTCACAGCCCGCTCCAGTCTGGCGGCGGCCTCCTCCTTGCTCAGCTGCGGTTCGAGCACATGCCGGAGCACGTGCAAGGCGAGCTGAGGGGGCACCGCGTTGCCGATCTGCTGGGACCGATCTCTGCCCCTCCACGGATAGGCGACGGGGAATGTCTGGAGCACGCCGGCCTCGGCGAGTTCGAAACGACCGAACTCAGGGATGTCCGTGTCCGTGCCCTTGTACACAAGACGATTGCGGGACACCTTCCCGGTGACCGTCGCGGACGGGGCATCGTGGTCCCGACGCCCTCGGGCGCCGGGGTCGCCACCTGTCCCGTAGTTCGATACGACAGTGAAGGCGGGGCGGTCGGGAAGGTCCAGGTCAGGAGCGACTTCCCGCGCGATGTCCCGGGCCTTCTTCAGAGCTGCCTCCATGGAGATCCAGGAGTCCTTCGTACGCCTCCTGCCGACGATCTCCTCGTCGACCTCCCAGAGTCGGGCGTCACCTCGAACTGCGTCGCGCGAGGTGGGAGCACGGCCCGGCCGGTACCGCTCATGCGGCTCATCCAACTTCGGAATTTCGACCTGCCCGCGACGTGCCATGAGCACGGCACGCCTACGGGTCTGCGGGACGCCGAACGCCTCGGTGTGCATCATCTGCGTCCTGGTCCGGTAGTCGAGGGTGCGCAGTACTTTCTCGTACTCCACCCATACCGGCATCACGGCGGGCACCTGTTCCAGTACGACTGCCTCGTAGGGCACCAGACCCGGGCACCGGCTCCGCTCGATCACCCACCACAACGGTTGGAGGACGAGCCCCGTCCGTTCGTCGCCCAGCTCCTCCAACTCGGCCCTGTGGCCGTCGATGACCTCGTCCAGGGAGATGAGTTCGTCGAAGAGGATCCTAAGGTCGGCGTCCCGGCGAGCGAGACCGCGCGGCACTTCCAGTGTCTTCAGCGCGACCTTGATCTCCTCGGTCGGGCAGTGCTGTTCGGCAAGTCTCTTCCTGGCCGCCTTGCGGTTGCCCGAGCGGAGCACCTCGGCTTCTCGCTTCTTGGCCTTGACCGCCTCCGCTTCGACGGCTTTACGCCGTAGTTCCGCGGAGATCCCTTGCCAGGTATCAAGGATCTCCGGCCACGGCGTCGACTCCGAGCGTACGGCGTCGTGCAGCTGCTCGATGTACCCCACGACCTCGTCCAGCGCCCTGCGGCCAGCACCGTGTCCGGCGACGGTGAAGGTCTGGCAGGGCGGCCCACCCGTCAGCACCTGAGCGCGGGGGAAGAGGGCGGCGCTGTAGTCCCTCACGTCACCGGCGAATGTGTCCATCCCCGCTGCCGCACGCGTCTCACAGGCGTTGGTATCCCATTCGATGCCGGTGACCTGGTGTCCCAGGGCCTCCGCCGCCACATCCAGTCCTCCGGGCCCCGCGAAGAGGTCCACGATGCGGAAAACCGCAGGTGAAGTGGCTGAATGCGTGAGGTGGCTCATGTGCGAGAAGTGTAGCCGGCGATCAGGTGGTTTCATGACCGACTGACGAGGCCGGGCCGGAGCCCCGCAGCGCGGTCGCGATCGCCTCGCCGAGCGCCCTACCGACCGGCGGAGGGGTGGCATGACCGATCTGCCGGTACCGGGCGGTCTTCTGGCCGGTGATCCGCCACTCCGGTGGGAACGCCTGGACGACGGCCGCTTGGTCAACCGTGATCTTCAACATCTGCGCCACGTCGTCCGAGCGCGGCCACACGAAGTCCGGCCCCGGCACGTCGTCGGCGAACGCGTTCCCGTTGACCCCCATTCGTGCCCAGGCGCGTTTGGTCCCGGTCGGGCCGACGTCCGCGCCGCCACGGTTGTCCGAGCCGCCGACGAGAGTCGGGGCGATGGAGCTTGCCTGGTCCGCCCAGGCGTCCGCCTCCGCCCACCCACGCGCGGCCATCGAGCCGCGCAGCGCCTGGCCGACCGAGATGTGCTCGCTCACCGTCGGCTCCGGCGGGACGAAGGCGTCGAACCAGGGTTCCTTGAGCGCCACCAGGACGCCCTGCTCGCGGTCCTGCGGCACACCGAAGTCCGCGGCGTTCAGCACGAACCAGCGTAACCGGTAGCCGAGGTGGGCCAGTTCCTCCGCGATGAATCGCCGCACTTCCGCATAGACGGAGGAGTCGACAAGCGCCGGCAGGTTCTCCAGCAACAGGGCACGCGGCTGGATCGAATGGGCAAGGTACACCGCTGCCGTGAGCAGTCGCAGTTCGACTTCGCTGTCGGAACGCCCCACCGCGGCCGAGGACTTCACTCGCGGCAGGCCCGCGGAGAGCAGATCGACGTCCAAGCTCTCCGGGTGCTCGTCCGGCAGGAAGTCGATCAGGTCCTCGCCTACGACCTTCCAGTGAGGCCGGTTGGCAAGGATCGTCTCGCACGCCTGCGGCTTGTTGTCGAGCAGCAGCACCGGCGTGAAACCCGCGCTCTCCAACCCCGACGCCAATCCACCCGCACCGGAGCAGACGTCCACGAAAGTCAGTCGGTCAGCCAACCGTTGTTCCCCCTCGGCCTGTCAGCCGGTTCATCTCTCGCGCCTCCCGCCCCGGAAGGCACGCTTCTGCAACTCTCGTTTCTCGCGGTCGACCACGACTCGCACCGCCTCCGCGACCTTCTCCGGCCGGGTGTGCTCCCAGAACCTGAGCACCGTCCACCCTTGGGAAGCGAGATGCTCACTCGTTTCCCGGTCGCGCGCCATGTTGCGGTCCAGCTTCTGTCGCCACCACTGTGCGTTCGACTTCGGTTGCGTCGCGTGTTCCGGGCACCCGTGCCAGAAGCATCCGTCGATGAGGACAGCCACCTTGACCGAAGTGAAAGCCACGTCGATCCGACGCCGTGCCATACCCGGTACCGGGTACTCCACGCGGTAGCGCAGCCCAGCTGCGTGCAAGAGGCGGCGGACGGCCAGTTCGGCGGCCGTGTCCTTGCTGGCTTGCTTGCTCATGCGAGCCGAGACAGCGGGGGAGGAAGGTACGGCATCTGGCACATCAGCATTCTGCCGGCGTTGACACGTGTGCAAGGAGCCCTCGTCTGCAAGGTCGGCCTGTACCGCCACAACCGGGCTGGTCATGACTCGCCTTTCTGTGCCGTTGCAGTCGGGCCGCCCGCTTCTTTTGCAGTGTCGTGATTCCGCGGCCTGCCTCAAGGGCGCTTCCTTCGGTCGCGTCGCCTGCGGCGATCGGCCTGCGGCCGACCCTTGACCCAGGCCGCGGAATCACTGCTGGAGAAGCGAGCGGGCGGCCCGGGGAAAGCGGGGGGCCAGGTGGGGAGGGGTGGAGTCGGTTGTGCTGTCGGGCGGGGTTGGGGGCGCGTGGGCGGGGTGGGGGCACGCCGGGATGGCTTGGCGGCTTGGGGCAAGGGGATGGGGCGCGTCGGGTGAGTGGGGGTGCAGCGGGGTGGCGGCGGGGTCCGGTCCGGTGGGGCGTCCGGGAGAACGTTCGTTTTGGCGTGGTTCACTCTTTCGAGTACGGGTATTGACCTGGCATTATTACTATGGGTGACGGATAATGGGGGTGTGGGGGAGGGCGTCTGGAGCTTTGGAAAGGGGGGTGTTGTGGCTCAGGGCGGGGTGGATGGTTCTGACGGTGGGGCGCTGGCCCTGTGCGGGGCGCTGGATGACTGGGTTGCTTCGTTGCGGGACTTGGTGCCCTCGCCGGAGGGGGCCGGGGTGCTTGGTGGGATTGAGGTGGGGGAGCTTTCGGCGCGGGGGCGGATTGATGCGCTCGTGGTGTTGGAGCGGTATGTGGCTTGGTTGCAGGCCAAGCAGGTCGAAGTGTTGGCGGCCATTGCGGCGCATGCCGACGTGCCTGAGAGTGAGGTCCTTGCTGCGGGTGGGGATTTGGGGGACGTCTTCGATGCTTCGTGGGATGGGGCTGTCGAAGAGGTTGCTTGTGCTCTGCGCCTTGCCAATCAGACCGCTGCCCAGCGGTTGAGGGTTGCCGGGCTGTTGGCGGGGCGGCATCGGGCAACCGTTGGGTTGCTCGGTGGTGGGGAGATCTCCTATCTGCAGGCTCAGGCCCTTGCTGAGCAGTTGGAAGTGCTCGACGACGATGTGGCCGGGCAGGTCGAGGCCGTCATGGTGGGGAAGATGCCCGGGCTTGCTGTTGGGCAGACTCGGGCTGCTTTACGGCGGGAAGTGCATCGGGCCGATCCCGATGGGGCTGAGGTGCGGCATCGGCGGAGGGCTCGGGAGCGGATGGTTCAGCACTATCCGCAGGAGGATGGGATGGCCTTGTTCGGGGCCGTTCTGCCCGCTCAGCAGACCGCGCTCATGGAGCAGGCCGTCGATGGTCATGCTGCTGGGTATGCGGATGACGGGCGGACGCTTGATCAGAAGCGGGCCGATGCGTTGTTCGATCTTGTGGTCAATCGGCCTGGGGTTGGCGGGAGTTCAGGTTCGGTCTCGGCCCCGGCTTCGGGTTCGCGTGGTGGGCGGGCGTCCGTTGTCGTGCAGGTGACTGTGCCGTACGACATCTTGCTTGGTGCTGAGGATGGGCCCGCCGAGTTGAAGGGGTATGGGCCGATCACCGGCGGGCAGGCTCGCGAGCTGGCGTTCGCGCCGGGGAGTGTTTGGCGGCGGTTGTTGACCGAGCCTGAGAGTGGGCTGCTGGTGAAGGCCGATCCGACTAGCTATCGGCCTACCGCCGAGACCGCTCGGCATGTGATTGCTCGGGATCAGTACTGCGCTTTCCCCAGCTGTCGGATGCCTGCTCGGCGTTGCGATCTCGATCATGTGCGACCGTTCGATCATTGGCATCCGGAGCGCGGTGGACAGACCGTGCCGGAGAACCTGCAGCCCTTGTGCCGGCGGCATCATCGGCTCAAGACGCATCATCCAGGGTGGGGAGTAACCCGCGATCTGTGCACCGGGACCAGCACCTGGACTGCGCCCACGGGGCACATGTACACCAACACCCCGCCCGTGTATCGGGAGTGAAGCCCTACGGCCCTGCAGCCACGGGTTTCTGCGAAGTCGACGCCGTGCGGCACTGTTTCGGCGCCGGATGTTCGACAGTGTGGTGGCGGCATTTGCGCCTCGAGTGCTCAGGCGACGACGGCCGTCGCCTCGATCTCGACCAGGTATTTCGGGACGTCCAGGGCGGCCACGTCTATCGGGGTGGGCTGTTGATCATCGAGCCCTCGGCGAAGGCACCCTGCGTTTCAGTGAGTTGCGGGATCAGGTCGAGGGCGTCAGCCACAAGGTGCTCACCCAGAATCTGCGCATGCTGGAGCGGAATGGGTTGGTCGAGCGGCGGGTGTATCCCACCGTGCCGCCTCGCGTCGAGTGCCGGCTCACCGAGGCGGGGGAGGGGTTGCGGGCCACCGTGGATGGGATGTGTGTGGACCCATCGGTTCTTCGGGCACATCGAGGCCGCCCGTCGGCGCTTCGACGGCGGCGACAACAACGTCGGCGTCGGCGGCTGACGGGCGGCCTCGGGAGGAAGGGAGGAGCGGTACGGCCCTCGCCACTACGCCCCGTGGCAGCCCTCGTACACCCCGCCCGAGCCGCACCAGCAAGCCGTCCCCCGCTGCGGCGGCCACTCCACCGCTCGCCCCCGTGCCGCAAGCGTCGTCGCGTACTGCGGTAGCAGTTCCGGCTCGGCCGGTGAGGTCAGTTCCGAGGCTGCGAAGGCCTCGTACGACGGGACCGTGCCCGTGACGATGCCCAGGTTGGGCGTGCCGGAGGCGGCCAGTTCCCGTAGCGAGGCCTCTATCGTCGACAGGTGGTCCTCGTGGGACGGGTATTCGGCGGACAGGGTCGGGTACGCCGCGAGGAGTTCCGACAGTTCCGCCGACGGCCAATGCAGGACCGCTACCGGGAACGGGCGGGAGAGGGCCTCCCTGTAGGCGCCGAGTTCGGCCCGCAACCGCGAGATTTCCGCCTCCAGTTCCGCCGGGTTGTTCGAGCCCAGGGACCAGACGCGTTTCGGGTCGTGGAGTTCGTCCAGGGAGACCGGGGACGAGTGGAGGGTGTCGGCCAGGGCGTCCCAGTCGTCGTGGGGCACGCCCAGCATGCGGCGGACGCGGTGGCGGCCGAAGAGGAGGGGGTGCGTGGAGTATGGGGGCTCCGGCACGTCCGTCAGGAGCAGGCGGGCTCCCTCGGTGAACGCCTCCTGCGCCGCCTCCAGCTCGTCGTGGGCCTCCAGCGCCTCCGCGACGATCACCCAGGGGGCCGGGTCGCGGGGGGCCGCCGCGCGGACGCCGGTGATGATGGCGCGGGCCTCGGCCTCGTGGCCGTACTCCCAGAGGTTGGAGGCCTTGAGGGCCCGTACGAGATACGGGTTCTCAAGGCCGGACTGGGTGGAGAGCAGGCGGTCGTAGAGCGCGGTCGCGGCGGGGCGGTCGCCGGCGAGTTCCAGGTGGGCCGCGGCTTGCAGGAGCAGGGCCTCGGCGTCCTCGGGATACAGGCCGGCGGTCCGCTCAAGGCGGGCCGCTTCGGCGGGGTGGTCGACGTTCTCGGCGGGCGTGTCGGGGCGCATGAACGACACCGTACTGCCGATGACCGGCAGAGGCGGAGAGAGGCGGCAAGAGGAGAGGGGGAGGGCGGGAGGAGGCGGGGGAGGGGTAAGTGGGCTGGTCGGGCATGAGCATCTTGCCAGCGGGAGTCGGGAGTCGGGAGTCGGGAGTCGGGAGTCATGGGCGGCTGTGTGATGTGTGGGCCGCGTACGCCATCACCCCTAACCCCGTCAGAGTCAGGGCCGCCCCCGCGTACAGCGGGGACCTGTAGCCCAGGCCCGTGCTGATCGTCAGGCCGCCCAGCCAGGCGCCCAGGGCGTTGCCGATGTTGGAGGCTGAGACGTTGGCGCTTGCGGCGAGGGGGACACCGGCCGCCTTGTCCGTTACGCGCGTGATCATGCCGGGGACCGGGGCGAAGCCGGAGGCGCCCAGGAGGAAGAGGAGGGTTACGGCGGACGGTTTGTTGTCGGACAGGAGGCCGAAGAGGGTGAGGGTGGTTGTGAGGGCGGCCAGGGATGTGATCAGGGTGGCGTCGCGGTTGTGGTCGGCGGCGCGGCCTCCCGCCATGTTGCCGGCGACCAGGCCGGTGCCGTACACGACCAGGAGCCAGGGCAGGTCGGTCGGGGAGAAGCCGGTGACCTCGGTGAAGGTGTACGCGAGGTAGCTGAAGGCGCCGAACATGCCGCCGTAACCGAGGGCCGTGGCCGTGAGGGTCAGCCAGACCTGGCGGGAGCGGAAGGCCTGGAGTTGGGCGCGGAGGCCGTCCCTGGACCCCGGGAGGGTTGCGGCGCCTGCCCAGGGCGGGATCAGCGTGGTGATCGCGATCAGGGCCGTCAGGCCTATCGCCGTGATCGACCAGAACGTGGCTCGCCAGCCCCAGTGTTCGCCGATCAGGGCGCCGAAGGGGACGCCGAGGACGTTGGCCACGGTGAGGCCGGCGAACATGAGGGCGACGGCGCGGGAGGCGCGTTCGGGTGGGACCAGGCGGCGGGCCACGAGGGAGCCGATGCCGAAGAAGGAGCCGTGGCAGAGGGCGGCCACGATGCGGCCCAGGAGCATCACCGGGTAGGTGGGGGCGATCGCGGAGAGGAGGTTGCCGGCCACGAACAGGGTGACCAGGCCGATCAGGACCGTCTTGCGGTGGAGGTGGGCGGTGGCGGCCGTGAGCGCGATCGCGCCTACCGCCACCGCCAGCGCGTAACCGGAGATCAGGCGGCCCGCCGCGGCCTCCGACACGTCCAGGCTCCGGCCCACCTGTGGCAGCAGGCCGGCGATCACGAACTCGGTCAGGCCGATGCCGAAGCCGCCCAGCGCGAGGGCGGCGAGGGCGGGGCCGGCTCGGGGTGAGGGGGCGGGGGTGGGGGCGTACGAGGGGGCGGGCCCGGCAGTAGGGCCGTGGCCCGTTCCCGTGCGACCTGCCCCCGGCCCAGCTGCAGGGCCGTGACCCTTTCCCGTGCGACCTGCCCCCGTCCCGGTTGCAGGGCCCCGGCCCGTCCCCCCTGCGGTCGGCCCCTCCAGCTAGATCACCACCCCGTCGATCTGCAGCGTCTGTACCGCCTTCGCCGCGAACGGGACGGCTACCGTCTTCCCGCTCAAGTACGTGTCGGAGTACGACTTGTAGAGGTCGCCGCCCGTCGTCACCGTGTTCCAGCGCGGGACCAGGCCGCCCGAACCGCCGGTCACCGTCGTGAAGTTGGAGAGGTTGAAGGTCAACGTCTGGGCGGAGGTAGAGGTGTTGAGGGCGACTATGACCAGGCGCTTGGCGGAGGAGTCGTAGGCCGCGACCGCGTAGCTCACGCCCGTGTCGAGGATCTTCATGCCGGGGCGGATATGGCGGCTGAACTGGGCCATTGTGTAGTACTTCGTCTGCACCGCGCCCGCCGCGAGCGTGTCCGCGTCGTACGCGATCATCGCCCAGTTCGTGGACGGGTCCATGACCTGCCAGTAGACCCAGGCGGTGGGGTGCAGCCAGCGGAAGTCGTAGAGGAGGTTGAAGGCGAGGGTGTAGCCGGTGCCGTCGTTGTCGCCGGTCTCGGAGTTCCACAGGGCCTTGCCGGCGGTCGTGACGACGTCGGTGTAGAGGAGGTCGCGGCGGCCGCCCGAGCCCTGGTAGCCGTGGACGTTGACGCGGTCGACGTAGCCCTTCGTCGTGGAGGAGAAGGAGTTCCAGGTGGTGCGGGCCAGGTCGTAGCTGGTCTCGTCGGAGGCGGAGATCTTCGTGCTCGTCAGGCCGCGGCTGTTCAACTCGCTGCGCAGGTACGGGAGTACGGCCGACTGGACGGTCGCGTCCATGTGGCAGCCCTCCTGGGTGCCGGTCGCCGTCCACCACGAGGACGAGGGTTCGTTGAAGGCCTCGACCGTCGCGAAGTTCACGCCCCAGTTGTTCTTGGCGTACAGGGCCACCGAGGCGAGGTGGGAGGCATGCTGGCGGTAGTTCCAGGACTGGAGGTTGTTGCCGCCGTCGGACGCGCCGGACGGGTTGTGGTTCAGACACATCCACCACATGGGGGAGTTGGCGAAGAGCTCGGCGGTCGCGCCGCGCGACACCGCCTTCGTGAGCATCGCGCGCTGGGTGGCGTCGGCCGTCCACTTCCAGGCCGAGGAGGTGGGGTCCTCGTTGTTCCAGTCCTGCCAGTAGCCCTCGATCTGCTTGAAGGCGGGGATGTTGGCCGAGGCGACCATGGACTCGCCGCTGACCGTGTTCCAGCTGCACGCGCCGAGGTTGTAGCGGGCGATGTTCAGGCCGAGGCCGGGAAGCGAAGTGCCGTTGTACGTCGTCGACTTGGTGGTGAAGAAGATGTCGGCGAAGTCGTCCCGGGCACCGAAGACGTTGGCCCACCAGGCCAGGGAGGTGCCCCAGCCCTCCCAAGTGCCGTAGGACGTACCGGGGGCGACGGAGATCGTGGCGTCCGCGCGGGCGGTACCGGTGGCGAGCGCGCTGCCGAGGAGGGTGCCGCCGGCGGCGGTCAGCAGGGTTCTGCGTCGGATCATGGTTTCTCTCCGATGTGGTGGCCTGTCCCGTTCATGCCACGAGGAAGCATCGGGGGTGCGGTGCGGGCTTGTCGAGGGTTACGACAGCCCTTTCTAAAACCTATGTACGAAGTGTCGAACGGTGCTCTGTGCCTGGTGACTTGAAGGTCCGCCCCTTATCGTTCGGGCGGCCCGGTGCCGGTCGAGGAGGCGTACGGATGCGGATTCCCGTCGTGCAGCACAGCAGCCGGCGCCGGTCGGCCCGGCGCCGGCGCGTGCTGTGGGGCGGCGGCGAACTCCTCGTCACCGTCGGGCTCGTACTGGCGCTTCTCGTCGTCCACCAGCTGTGGTGGACCAACCGGGAGGCCAGGCGCGGCGCCGAGCGCAAGGTGGAGGCGCTGGAGCGCGAGTGGGGCGACGGCAACTCCGGGGCGGGAGGCGGTGATTCGGGTACGTCCGTGCCTACGGCGTCCCCGTCGCCGTACCGGAGCAGCGGCAGCGGTAGCGGTCGTAACCGCCAACAGGCCGCCACCGCGCGGCAGTCCAGTCCCACCTGGTCCCAGGCCTACGCCATCCTCACCATTCCGCGCCTCGGGCTGCGCGTGCCGGTCGCGGAGGGGGTGAGCAAGCAGAACGTCCTGAACAAGGGGTACGTCGGGCACTACCGCGGCAGCCAACAGCCGGGCCAGGCCGGGAACTTCGCGCTGGCCGGGCATCGGAACACGCACGGGGAGCCGTTCCGGTACATCAACCGGCTGCGGGCGAAGGACGTCGTGGAGGTGGAGACGAGCAGCGCGACGTACACGTATGTCGTCGACAAGACTCTTCCGCAGACCTCGGCGCGTGACTCGGGGGTCATCCGGCGCGTTCCGCGGTCGACGGTCGAGCCGCGCTACGGGTACAGCGAGCCCGGGTACTACATCACGCTGACGACCTGCACTCCCGAGTTCACGTCCAGGTACCGGCTGGTGGTGTGGGGGAAGCTCGTCTCGATGCGGCCGCGGTGAGCCGGAGCGGGGGCGGGGCTCAGGCCCGCTCCCGCAGCGTCAGTACGGCTGCCGCCGCCAGCAGGGACAGGCCCGCGGAGACCAGCAGGGCGGTGTTCGCGCCGTGGCCGAGGCCGGCCTTCGTGGAGGTGACGATCGCGATGGTCAGGGCGACGCCGGCGCAGGAGCCGATGTAGCGGAAGGTCTGCTGGGCGCCGGAGCCCATGGCCGCGCGGGCCGCGGGGACGGACTCGACCGAGAGCAGGGGCAGGGCCGCGTTCAGCAGGCCGCTGCCGATGCCGCCGAGGACCAGGCCGGGCAGCAGGCGCTGCCAGGAGCCGGAGTCGATCGCGCCGAGCATGGTCAGGACACCGGCCGCGTGCAGGGCGAAGCCGACGGCCAGCTGGTGGCGCGGCGGGACGCGGCCCGCGAGGCGCTTGGCCTGCAGGGCGACCGTGAACGACAGACCGGACCAGAGCAGGAACAGCCACGCCGTGTCCATCGCGGACATGCCAAGCACCTGCTGGAACAGCACCGGCATGAAGCTGAACAGGCCGATCACCGCGAGGCCCGTGAACAGCCCGCCGGCCGAGGAGGCCAGGAAGCTCGGGCGGCGGAGCAGGGACAGGTCGATCATCGGGGTCGTGGTGCGGCGTTCCACGAGGGTGAACACGCCGATCAGGACCACGGTGGCCAGGAACAGCAGGCCCACCTCCGGGCGCAGCCAGCCGTCGCGGCCCAGGGTGAGGGCGGCGACCAGGGAGACCAGGGCCAGGCCGAAGGTCAGTGCGCCCAGGATGTCCGGGCGTCCGCCCCTCGGGGAACGGGACTCGGCGAGGGGGCGCAGTGCGAGGGCGGCCACCAGGAGCGCGGCGGCGCCGAGGACGCCGTATGCCACCCGCCAGTCGGGCATCGCGCCGGCCAGCAGGGGGCCGAGGGCTATGCCGCCGCTGACGAAGGCGCCCCACACGCCGGTCGCGTGCAGGCGGCCGCGCGGGGTCGGGAAGGCGTGCACCAGCAGGCCCAGGCTGCTCGCCAGGATCGCCGCGCTCGCCGCGCCCTGCGCGACACGGGCCAGCGTGAACTGCAGCGTGGTGGAGGCGAGGGCGCCGAGCGCCGTGGTGATGCCCAGCGTGAGGGTGCCGAGCAGGAAGAGCCGGTGGCGGCCGTAGTCGTCGGCGAGGCTGCCGGCGACCAGGAGGAGGGCGGCGAGGCCGAGCGGGGTGCCGTTGATGAGCCAGGCCTGCTGGGAGAGCGGTGTGTGCAGGGCGGCCGCGGTGTCGCGGAGGGTGACGATCGGGGCGGTGTACGTCATCAGCGTCACGGCGGTGGCCGCGCTGGTGAGGGCGAGGGTGGCGCGGGGGTGGGAGGACTGGTTGGGGTGGGGTGCCGGGTTGGTGCCGGTGCCGGTATCGGGGCTGGTGCCGGGGGCGGTATCGGCATCGGGAGCGGGCAGGGTTCGTTCATTGAACCTAGTCATGGCTGGAGCCTAACACCATAGGTTCGGTCATTGAACCAACCCCGCGAAAAATGGTTACAGTGGACGGCATGGCACTGGGCAAGGACTACGCGACACAGGAGTGCTCCATCGCCCGCGCGCTGGAGGTCATCGGCGAGCGGTGGACGCTGCTCGTCATCCGCGACGCCCTCTACGGCGTCCGCCGCTACAACGACTTCCTCGTCCACCTCGGCATCCCGCGCGCGGTCCTCGCCGCCCGCCTCCAGACGCTGACGGCGGAGGGGATCCTGGAGAAGCGCCGGTACCAGGAGTCGCCGCCGCGCGAGGAGTACGTCATCACCGAGCGCGGCATCGCCCTGTGGCCGACGCTGCGCTCCATGGGGCTGTGGGGCCGCGAGCACTTCGCCGAGACCCAGCTGCGCCGCTTCGAGCACGCCGACTGCGGCACCGAACTCGGTCCGTACGGCGAATGTCCCGCGTGCGGAACTGTCGTGCCGGTGCCGGACGTTGTCATGGTGCCGCTGCCCGCACTCAATCCGCATCCGGCGGATCCGGTCAGCAGGGCGCTGCTGGCGCCGAAGCGGTTGCTGGAGCCGATCGAGACGACGGGGGCGACGGTCCAGGAGACCGAGGCCCAGGGAGGGGGGACGGGATCATGATCCGCAGCTGGACCCACGCGCGCCCCGCCGCCGTACTCCTTCTCCTCCTTGTCGTGCTCCTTCAGCTCGCGCTGCTCGACACCGGCACCCTCACCGCCACCGTCGCGCTCGCCGCCACCGCCGCGGCCGGCTCGGCCCTTGCTGCCTGTGCCCTGGTCGCCGCGCGCTGCGCGCCCGCGGTGCCGCGCACCCGAATACGTACGGCGATACGCGACCGGGCCCGCCGTACGGCCTTCCTGCCCCAGCGCGATCCCGACGCCCGTGGTCGCACCCGGCCACGAGCCCCCGGGCGCGCCCTTCCGGCGACCGTCGCGTAGGGCCCGTACCACCGCCTGCCCTCGCGCGGGTCGTCATGCCGTCACGACCACATCCCGGCATGACCCTCGGAGGGTTCACCCATGTCCGTCTTCACCGTGTTCGCCGACCTGGTCGAGCACCTCGCCGACCTGCTCCATCCGCTGTTCGGTGCCACTGCGGCAGCCGCCGCGATCGTCCTGTTCACCGCGCTCGTACGACTGCTCGTGCATCCCCTGTCCCGGGCCGCCGCGCGGGGGCAGCGGGCCCGCACCGCGCTGCAGCCGAGGATCGCCGAGCTGCGCGCCCGGCACAAGGACGACCCGAAGAGACTCCAGGAGGCCGTGCTGGAGCTGCACGCAGAGGAGAAGGTGTCGCCGGTGTCCGGCTGCCTGCCCGGGCTGCTGCAGCTGCCGGCGTTCTTCCTGCTGTACCACCTGTTCTCCAGCGCGAGCATCGGCGGGGAGGGCAACGGGCTGCTTGACCACCGGCTGTTCGCGGCGCCGCTGGGCGGGCGGTTCGCGGACGTGCTGAGCGGGGGCGGGGGTGGGGGCGGGGTGTTCGGGGGCGCGGGGCTTGTGTATCTGGGGCTGTTCGTCCTGGTCGCGGTCGTCGCCGCCTTCAACTACCGGCGGACGAAGCGGATGATGGCCGCGAGTGGTCCCGTGCTCGTTCAGGAGGGCGAGTCCGTGCCGGGGCTGGGGGCGGTGAGCAGGGCGATGCCGTTCATGTCGTTCTTCACGCTCTTCACCGTCGCGGTCGTACCGCTGGCCGCCGCGCTGTACGTGGTGACCAGCACGACGTGGAGCGCCGTGGAGCGCGCTGTGCTGTACCGGTGAGAGTGCGGTCCAGTCCGTGAACCGGGTATTGCGGGATGGACGCCGAGCTTGGAGGATCGACCAGTCATCCGATGGCTGCACCCGTCGGGGGACGCCCCGCGATCGAGGGAGATTGTGATCATGAAGCTGCTGCGAGTCGGTACGGCCGGAGCGGAGAAGCCCGCGCTGCTCGACGCCGACGGGGTCCTGCGCGACCTGTCCGGTGTCGTGGACGACATCGACGGAGCGCTGCTCGCCGACGACGAGGCGCTGGAGCGGGTGCGTTCCGCCGGTGCGGGCGGCGGGCTGCCGGTGCTGGACGCGGCCGGGCTGCGGGTCGGGCCGCCCCTCGCGCGGATCGGCAAGGTCGTCTGCATCGGGCTGAACTACCACGACCACGCGCGCGAGACGGGGGCCGAGCCGCCGGCCGAGCCGGTGATCTTCTTCAAGGCCGCGGACACGGTCGTCGGGCCGAACGACACGGTGCTGGTGCCGCGCGGCTCGGTGAAGACCGACTGGGAGGTCGAGCTCGCGGTCGTGATCGGGCGTACGGCACGGTACGTGGAGTCGGCGGAGGCGGCGCTCGGGCATGTCGCCGGATACGCGGTGGCGCACGACGTGTCCGAGCGGGAGTTCCAGATCGAGCGGGGCGGGACCTGGGACAAGGGGAAGAACTGCGAGACGTTCAACCCGCTGGGGCCGTGGCTGGTGACGGCGGACGAGGTCGCCGATCCGCAGAGCCTGTCGCTGAAGCTGTGGGTCAACGGGGAGTTGAAGCAGGACGGGACGACGGCCGAGCAGATCTTTCCGGTGGGGGAAGTGGTGCGGTATGTCAGCCAGTTCATGACGCTGTATCCCGGGGACGTCATCAACACGGGGACGCCGGCGGGGGTTGCGTTGGGGCAGCCGGAGCCGAAGCCGTTCCTTCGGGCCGGGGATGTGGTGGAGCTGGAGATTGAGGGGCTCGGTCGGCAGCGGCAGGAGCTCAAAGACGCCTAAGGGGTGGGGGACTGCGCTTTGGCGGCGGCTGCGGGTTGGTTGTGGCTGGTCGCGCCCACGCGGCGGTAGCCGCAAATCGAGAACAGCCCCGCGCCCCTAAGCGGGCGTTGCACTCACGCCAGTAGCGAAGCCAGCCTGCGCCAAGCCTCCCTCGGGAGGGTGTTGCGGTCGCCTCCGTCCACCACCTGTAGGGCCACGTGGTCCGCGCCCGCGGCGAAGAACTTGTCGATGCGGGTGCGGATCGCCTCCTCGTCGCCCCAGGCGTACACCGCGTCGACCAGGCGGTCGCTGCCGCCGTCCTTGAGGTCGTCCTCGGTGAAGCCGTGGCGGAGGAAGTTGTTGGTGTAGTTCGGGAGGGCCAGGTACATGGCCAGGTAGTCGCGGGCCAGGGCGCGGGCGCGGGTCGGGTCCGCTTCCAGGACCACCTTCAACTCGGGGGCCAGCAGCGGGGTTTCGCCCAGGATCTCGCGGGCGTGGGCCGTGTGCTCGGGTGTGACCAGGTACGGGATCGAGCCTGCCGAGCGGTCGCGGGCCAGCTCCAGGGTCTTCGGGCCCAGCGCGGCCAGTACGCGGCGGTCGGCCGGGACGCTGGCCTTGTCGAGGGCGTCGAGGTAGGCGACCAGGGCCGAGTACGGGCGCCGGTACTGCTCCGCGAGTTTGGCGTGGCTCACGCCGAGGCCCAGGACGAAGCGGCCGGGGTGCGCGGACTCCACGTCGGCGAAGGCCGCCGCGCTCTCCGTCGCCTCGTACTGCCAGATGGACTGGATGCTGGTGCCGACGGTGAGCGTCGAGGTCGCCTCGACCAGCGGGACGGCGTGCCGCGCGGCGCTGCTGCCGCCGAGCCAGACGGCGCCGTAGCCGAGTTGCTCCAACTCGGCGGCGGTCTCGGCGAGTTCGGTGCGGCGGGACGGGTCCTCCGAGCGCAGGGCGACGCTCCAGATGCCGTAGCGGCCGACGGACTGCTTCAGGGTGTCGCTCAAGGTTCCGTTCCCTCCGGTCGGTGTGCCGTGCATCGGTGCGGTACGACTGTGCCAACCGGAGGGCGTTGCCGGATCTTCCCCTAGCTCCCGAAAAGAACGCGGCTCAGCGCTTGAGGAACTCCTCCAGCGCCTCCACCACGAAGCGGTGGTCCTGGAGTTGGGGCAGGCCGCTGACCGTCACCGCGCCGATCACGCCTACGCCCTCGACGTTGATCGGGAAGGAGCCGCCGTGGGCCGCGTACTCGTCGGGGTCGAGGCGGGAGGAGTCCTCGAAGGTCGTGCCCTTGGCGCGGAAGCGGGTGCCGACCAGGTAGGAGGCCTCGCCGTAGCGCTCGACGACCCGGCGCTTGCGGGCGATCCAGGCGTCGTTGTCGGGGGTGGAGCCGGGCAGCGCGGCGTGGAAGAGCTGCTGGCCCGCGCGGTGGATGTCGATGGCGACCGGAGCCTGGCGCTCGCGGGCGAGGTCGACCAGGAGCGAGCCGAGGGCCCAGGCGTCCTCGTGCGTGAACCGGGTGAAGACCAGGCGCCGTTCCTGTCCCTCCAGTTCCTCCAGGGACGGAGTGATCTCCGGGTGGAACTTGGGCGTGATCTCGGTGTTGTGCGTCACAGCGTCACCGCCACTCCGTCGCGGGCCGAGCGGCGGGCCGCCTCGATCACGTCGAGGGCGGCGGCCGCTTCGAGGGCGGTCACCGGGTTGGGACCGTCGTCGTTGAGGGCCCTGGTCACGGCCGCATAGTACGCGGGGTAGTCGCCGGGGAGGGTGGGTACGGGGGTGCCGCCGCCGGTGAGCGGGGACTCGCCGGCGCCGATCCGGCCGTACAGCTCCTCGGGCTCCGTGCCCCAGCCGGCGCCCGGGCGGCGGCCCTCGCGCAGGTCCGCCTCCTGGGGGTCGAGGCCGTACTTGACGTAACCCGCCTTCGAGCCCAGGACCCGGAAGCGCGGGCCGAGTTGGGCGGCGGTCGCGGAGGCGTAGAGGTGGGAGCGGACGCCGTTCGCGTGGGTGAGGGCGAAGAAGGTGTCGTCGTCGGTCTCGGCGCCGGCGCGGCGGACGACCGACTCGGCGTAGACGGTGGTGACCGGGCCGAAGAGGGTCAGGGCCTGGTCGACGACGTGGCTGCCGAGGTCGTAGAGCAGACCTCCGATCTCTGCGGGGTCGCCGGACTCGCGCCAGCCGCCCTTGAGCTGCGGCCGCCACCGCTCGAACCGGGACTCGAACCGCCATACGTCGCCCAACTCGCCCTCGGCGAGCAGTCGCTGGAGGGTGAGGAAGTCGTTGTCCCAGCGGCGGTTCTGGAAGACGGAGAGGAGCAGGCCGCGGTCCTCGGCGAGGGCGGCGAGCTCGCGGGCCTCGGCGGCGGTGCCGGCGACCGGCTTGTCGACGACGACGGGGAGGCCGGCCTTCAGGGCGGCGGTGGCGAGCGGGACGTGCGTCTTGTTCGGGGACGCGATGACGATCAGGTCCAGCTCAGCGGCTCGGTCGAACAGCTCCTCGGGCGTGGCGGCGACGCGGATGTCGGGGAACTCGGTGCGGGCCTGCTGCTGCCGCTCCGGGTTCGAGGTGACGACCGTGTCGAGGTGCAGGCCCTCGGTGGCGGCGATCAGGGGCGCGTGGAAGACGGAGCCGGCGAGGCCGTAGCCGACGAGGCCGACGCGGAGGGGGGTGCCGGGGGTGCCGGGCGTACCAGTCATGGGTTCCACTTTCGCAACGCTGTTGCCAAAGTGCAAGTGCGGGGGAGAATGGGGGCCGGGAGGGGACGGGGGGAGGGGGAGTGGCGAGGGCGGAAGGGCAGGTGGCGGGTCGTGAGGGGTACGGACGTGGCAGGTGGCAGGGCGTGAAGGGTGTGGACGTGGTCGGTGAGAGGGCTTGAAAGGTGCGGACGCCGTTGGCGGCGTGAACCTGCTCGGCCTGCGCAGCCACAACGCGGCGCTGGTGCTGGATCTGCTCCGCACCGCCGGCGCGGACGGCATCAGCCGCCTCGAACTGGCCGACCGCACGGGGCTCACCCCGCAGGCCGTCAGCAAGATCACCGCGCGCTTGAGGGGGGAGGGGCTCGCCACGGAGGCGGGGCGGCGGGCGTCGACGGGGGGCAAACCGCGGACGGTACTGCGGCTGGTGCCGGAGGCCGGGCATGCGGTGGGGGTGCATCTGGAGCGGGACGAGATGCGGGTGGTGCTGGTCGATCTGACCGGTGCGGTGGTCGGGGAGCGGCGGGCGGCTGTTGATTTGGGGGCGGGGGCGGAGGGCGTGGTGGAGGGGGTTGCGGGGGAGGTGGGGCGGTTGGTGGAGGGTGCCGATGCCGTCGGCCTTGCTCCCGTCGGCCTTGCTTCGGAGACCGGCCGTGCTTCGGAGACCGGCCTTGCGCCCGACGTCCGCCGCGCTCCCGCCGCGAGCCGTGCTCTCACCGTCGGCTCCCTCCTCGGTGTGGGTATCGCCCTCCCCGGCCCCCTCGACCACACCCTCGGTGTCCTTCATCGCGTCACCGGCTTCCCCCAGTGGGACGGCTTTCCGCTGCGGGACGCGCTTGCTCGGCGGCTCGGGGTACCTGTCGTCGTCGACAAGGACACCAATGCGGCGGCGTTGGGGCTGGCCGTGCGGGGTGAGGGTGGGTCGTTCGCGTATCTGCATCTCGGTACGGGGCTCGGGGCAGGGCTGGTGATCGGGGGTGCTGTTCATCGGGGGGCGCGGACCGGGGCGGGGGAGTTCGGGCACCAGGTCGTGCAGCTCGACGGGCCGCCCTGCACCTGCGGCAACCGCGGCTGCGTCGAGGCGCTGTGTCTCGCCGCCGCGGCCCGCGACGACCTGCCCGAGGCGGCCCGCGTCCTCGGCACCGGCGCCGGCAACCTGGTCGCGCTGCTCGACGTCGACCTCGTACTGCTGGGTGGTCGTACGGTCGCCGCCGATCCGGACGTTTTCGTACGAGGGGTCGCCGCCGTTCTGGAGGAACGCGCCCGGCGCGTCGGCGGGGCCCCGGTACCGGTCCGGCTCGCGCCGGGCGAGGTGGCCGAGGGCGCGGCACAACTGCTGTTGGCTCCGCTGTTCGGGAGGGCGGACGGCTGAGGCGGGGGCGCGTGCGCTGGCGGGGACGCGTGCGCTGAGCGGGGACGCGTGCGCTGAGCGGGGGCCGGCGGGGCTGCGGGGAAGCCCGGGCCGACTGCATGGCGCTCTCCGCTCCGATCTACGCCGCTCTCCGCTCCGACCTACGCGTGCACCGAGCTGGGTGACCGGTAGCGGACGGCGCGGCGCCCGCCCCTGGGCCGCCCCCGCCGCTAAGCCGCCCGCCTCTCCCATCCCCTGTCCCCTCTTCCTGAGCGGCCCCCACCCTCAGCTGCCCGCCCCTCCTCTCCGCCGCCCCGTTCGCTCAGCCGCTCGCTCCCCACCCTCCGCCGATCGAGCGGACTTCCACCTCCCCCGGTGCGCCACCCCCCGATCCCGCCCCGCACCCGACAGGCTCATGTGTTCATGCGACTGTTCACGCCCACGTCCCTCTGCCTGGCAGCAGCCGCCGCCTTCCTCCCCCTCCCGCCCCCGGCATCCGCCTCCCCTGCATCCGCATCCACCGCCCCTGCGCGCACCGCCCCCGCACTCCCCACCCCCACCTGCGCCGCCCCGGACTCCCGCGGCTTCCCCCTCACCACCCGCATCCACGGCGCCCCCGCCGACTACGAGGCCGGCGGCGGATACGGCACCTGGTATCTGGACCTCACCAACACCACCAACCGCACCTGCGCCGCCGTACACCCCGTCGTCGTGCTCGTCGACGAGAAGCGTGCCCTGAAGCCGTCCCAGCCCCGGCTCGAGTTCTACGACGGCCCCCACACCCACCCCGTCCACTTCGAGACGACGGACGAGGCCGAACTCGTCGGCGCCTTCGACGACGGCTTCCCCGGCTTCACCGTCGGCCCCGGGAAGACCCTCACCGTCAAGGTCCGTCTCGCGCTGACCTCGGACGCCGTACCCAACGAGGTCACCGCCAACGCCGCCGTCGTCCAGCGCCACGACGACGACGGCGACTGGATCGGCCAGTCGAACGACTACCGCTTCCGCATCACCGACGAACCGCTCCCCGACACCACCACCCCCCTCCCCACCGGCACCGCCCCGCCCACCCGCGACCAGCCCCTCCCCTTCGCCGACGAACTCGCCCGCACCGGCCTGGACACCCCCGCCGGCCTCCTCACCGCCACCACCCTCGCCCTCACCGGCGGCACCCTGCTGCTGGTCCGGAGGCGCCGCTGAGCCGGGGGGCGACCGTCTGCGACCATCCCTCCGTGGACTACCCGAACGACCAGGCCCCCGGCGCCCCCGTCCGCTCCGGCATTCCGGAGCACGGCCGTATCCCGAAGTACTACGCGGTCAAGGCCCGCATCGACCGGCTCATCGGTGAGTTGGGGGAGGGCCGTGCGATTCCGACCGAGCGTGATCTGTCGGAGGAGTACGGCGTCGCCCGCGAGACCGTGCGGCAGGCGCTGCGCGAGCTGGTGCTGGAGGGCAAGCTGCGGCGGCAGGGTCGCGGCACGGTCGTCGCCGGGCCCAAGCTGGAGCAGCCGCTCTCGCTGGCCAGTTACACGGAAGGCGTACGGCGGCAGGGGCGCACCCCGGGCCGCAGCCTGGTCACCCTCGACCGCTTCCCCTGCCCGGCCCCCCTCGCCGCCGAGGCCGGCCTCGAACGCGGCGAACCCGTCTGGCACCTGGAGCGCGTACTGCTCGCCGACGACGAGCGGGTCGGCCTGGAGAGCACCTACGTCGCCGTGTCCCGCGTGCCCCGTCTCGACACCGACTTCGAACCCGACTCCTCCTTCTACGCCTACCTCCACGCCCACGGCATCACCTTCGGCGACGCCGACGAGCGCATCGAGACGGTGCTGGCCACCCCTCGCGAGGCCCTCCTCATCGGTACTCCGCCGGCCCTCCCCATGCTGCTCATCCACCGCGTCTCGCGGGACACGGACGGCCGGCCGCTGGAACGGGTCCGGACCCTCTACCGCGGCGACCGCTTCTCCTTCACGGCTCATCTCGGCGGCTGAAACAACACCGATCTCCACCCTCCCTGATGATCACCTTGATTATAACGGATGGATAACGGGTCTAGCCCAAATGTGACGGCTGGTTCAGGCTCTCGTTGTCGGCCGGACCTCTCCGGTTCCCCCTGCGCGAGGAGCGTGACCGCCGTGAAAGTGACAGTCGTCGGAGCAGGCGTCGTAGGCACCATGCACGCCTGGCATGCAGTGGAACGCGGCCACGAGGTCGTGCAGATCGAGCGCGAGGCCGAGGCCCGCGGCGCCTCGCTGCGCAACTTCGGGCAGATCTGGGTGAGCGGGCGAGCAGGCGGCGAGGAGCTCGAAACCGCCCTGCGGGCAAGGGAGTTGTGGGAGGGGATCGGCCGGCGCGTGCCCGGCCTCGGCTTCCGGGCCAACGGCTCCCTCACCCCCCTCCGCGGCCCCCTCGAACTCGCCGTCGCCGAGGCCGCCGTGGCCCGGGACGACGCGGCCGCCCGCGGCCGCAAGCTGCTCACGCCCGGCGAGGCGCGCGCACTCAACCCGGCCCTGCGCGGCGGGTTCGACGCCGCCCTGTACTGCGAACGGGACGCGGCCGTCGAGCCCCGTACCGCCCAACTCGCCCTGCGCGCCGAGCTCTTGAAGTCGCCGCACTACACCTTCCTGCCGGGGCGGGAGGTGCGGGAGGTGGTCGGCGCGGGTGCCGTCCGCGACGACCACGGGGACGTGCACCGCGCCGATGCCGTCGTGCTGTGCACCGGCGCCTGGCTCGGCGGGCTCGTCCGCGAGCTGGCCGGGCCCGATCTGCCCGTCCGCCGGGTCCGGCTGCAGATGATGCAGACCGCCCCGCTGGGCGAACCGCTCCCCACCTCGGTCGCGGACGCGGACAGCTTCCGGTACTACCCGGCGTACGCCTCCGCGGCCCTGGACGGGCTCAACTCCCGTCAGCCGCAAGGGGAGACGGCCGCGGCGCACCGTATGCAGCTGCTCATGGTGCAGCGTGCCGACGGCGGACTGACCATCGGCGACACCCACGAGTACGAGCACCCCTTCCCCTTCGACACCCTCGAAGACCCCTACGACCACCTCACCGAGGTCGTCGAGTCCCTGCTCGGCCGCCCGCTGCCGAGGATCCGGCGCCGCTGGGCGGGCGTGTACGCGCAGTGCACCGACCCCGCGCGGGTCGTGCACCGGCAGCAGGTGGCCGACGGGGTGTGGCTGGTCACCGGACCGGGCGGGCGCGGGATGACCTGCTCGCCGGCCATCGCCGAACAGACCGCACAGCAGTTGGGCTGGTGACAGCAGACATGGCAGACAGGAACCACGACATCAGGCTGGTCGTGCTCGACATGGCCGGCACCACCGTCGCCGACGGCGGGCTCGTCGAGGAGGCCTTCGCGGCCGCGGCCCGGCACCTCGGCGCGGACCCCGACGGGATGATCGACCACGTCCGCGCCACCATGGGCGAGTCCAAGATCTCCGTCTTCCGTCACCTGTTCGGCGAGGAGGCGAAGGCCCAGGAGGCCAACAAGGCCTTCGAGGCGGCGTACGCCGAACTCGTCGACGGCGGCAGGGTCGAGGCCCTGCCGGGTGCCCGGGAGGCCATCGAGGAACTCAAGTCCCAAGGCCGGACGGTCGTGCTGACCACCGGCTTCGCCCGTCCCACCCAGGACGCGATCCTCGCCGCGCTCGGCTGGCAGGACCTCGTACCCCTGACGCTGTGCCCCGCCGACGCCGGCGGCCGGGGACGCCCCTACCCGGACATGGTCCTCACGGCCTTCCTCCGTACGTCCGCCGCGGACGACGTCCGCCGGGTCGCGGTCGTCGGCGACACCTCGTACGACATGCTCAGCGGGGTGCGGGCAGGGGCCGGGCTGGTAGCCGGTGTCCTGACCGGCGCGCACGACGCGGAGGCGCTGCGCGCGGCCGGGGCGGGGCAAGTGCTGGACGGGGTGGGGCAGTTGCCGGGAGTCCTCGCATGAGTGGCAGTGGCAGCGGCATCCGCTTCGACTCGGTGGCCGTCGCCCTGACCAGGCTCATGGCGGGCGTGTCAGTCTTTGAGCCGGACTGGACCGAGATCGACAGGAACCTTCAGAGTTACGTTGAGAACTGGAAGTCTGCGACCGACAGCTGATCGTTAGGCTGGGGCCCACGCAGCACCGCGTACGGCAGGAGATCTCGCACATGGCAGACCGCAGGCCCATCGAGTCATGGCTCACCGACATGGACGGTGTGCTCATCCACGAGGGCGTACCGATCCCCGGCGCCGACGCGTTCCTGAAGAAGCTGCGCGAGTCCGGCAAGCCCTTCCTCGTCCTCACCAACAACTCCATCTACACCCCGCGCGACCTGCACGCCCGGCTGCAGCGCATGGGACTGGACGTGCCGGTCGAGTCCATCTGGACCTCGGCCCTGGCGACCGCCCAGTTCCTGGACGACCAGCGGCCGGGCGGCAGCGCCTACGTCATCGGCGAGGCCGGCCTGACCACCGCCCTGCACGACATCGGGTACATCCTCACCGACCACGAGCCCGACTACGTCGTCCTCGGCGAGACCCGCACGTACTCCTTCGAGGCCATGACCAAGGCGGTACGGCTGATCGAGGCCGGCGCCCGCTTCATCTGCACCAACCCGGACGAGACCGGGCCCTCCACCGAGGGTCCGCTGCCGGCGACGGGCGCGGTGGCCGCGCTGATCACCAAGGCGACCGGTAAGCAGCCGTACTTCGCGGGCAAGCCGAACCCGCTGATGATGCGGACCGGACTGAACGCGATCGGCGCGCACTCCGAGACCAGCGCGATGATCGGCGACCGCATGGACACCGACGTGCTGGCCGGCATGGAGGCCGGGATGCAGACCTTCCTGGTGCTGACCGGGCTGACCCGGCCGGAGCAGATCGAGGACTTCCCGTACCGGCCCTCGCACGTCGTCGACTCCATCGCGGATCTCGTCGACCTGGTCTGAAACCTTTCTGAACCCGTACGGAGCAGTGAGAGCCCGCTGAGGATGCGCCGGGCCGGGCGGCGGGGGAGCCTCCAGGTATCTGGAGGTTTCACGATGGGCTCACTTCGCCTCACTCTCTGTACCGGGCTTCTGGCCACCGCCGCCGCCGTCCTCCCGACGGCCTACGCGTCCGCGGCCGACGGGGGTGGCGGCGGAGGCGGTGTCTCGGTGACCCCGTCGTCACCGGCCGCCGGCGCCGATGTCGCGCTGCGGGTGACCGGCTGCTCGGGCAAGACGGCCACCGCGGCCTCGGCGGCCTTCGTCGCGGACGCACGGCTCGCCGGTGCCGACGGCACGCTCGCCGGGGACACCAAGGTCCGCTCCACGGCCGAGCCCGGCTCCTACGACGTGAAGATCAGCTGCGCCGACTTCGAGATCAAGGGCAAGATCACGGTCGTGGCGCAGGGGACGCAGCCCTCCACGCCCGCTTCTCCCGTCGCCCCGGTCCACGCGGGCGGCGGCGGCACGGCCCACCTCGCCTCGGTGGACGCCCGCGCGGACAGCCCCGGCACCGCCCACGCCATCACCGGCGTGATCCTCGCGGGCGTCGCCGCGGCGGCGGTGGCCCTGCTGAGCGGGCGCCGGAGCCGCAGGGCGGAGTGAGCGGGAATGGGTGACGGGGCGCGCACCTCCGGTTCCAGCCGTCTCCTCATGGGCGTCGCCTGGGCCCTGCTGCTGCTCGGGCTGTGGCTGTGGGGGCGGCAGGTGACCGACGTACGGCAGGGGATATCCGCGCCCGCGACCGGTGACATGGCCGCCGTCGGACGGCCGCCGGAGGCCGAACTGCCGCCCGCCGCACGGCCGTTGGGGGCCGCGCTGCCGCAGCGCGTGGACATTCCCGACCTCGGCGTGCAGGCGCCGGTCGTCGCGCGGGGGCTGGACCGGAAGGGGGCGATCGATCCGCCGCCCTTCGACCAGGCGGGGGTCGTCGGCTGGTACGCGGCCGGGGCGAAACCCGGCGCCGCCGGGACCGCGCTGATGGTGGGGCACGTCGACACCGAGACCCGGCCCGCCGTCTTCTACAAGCTCAGCGCGCTCAGACCCGGCGAGACCGTCCGTGTCGTCCGCGACGACGGCAGGGTCGCCGAGTTCACCGTCGACGACGTACAGGTCCTGACCCGTGAACGCTTCGACGCACGTCAGGCGTACGGCCAACGCCACTCGGGGCGGGCCGAGTTGAGGCTCATCACCTGCGGCGGCACCTTCGACCGGGCGAGCCGCAGCTACACGGCCAACGTGATCGTGTCGGCGTACCTCACGGGAACCGGTCTGTAGGCGGGCCCAGCACCTGGCCCGGTCGGCGGCCCGCTCCCCCCGAAGCCGCCGACCGGGCTGGTCCTCGACCGCGCGTGCACGGGCTGCGGGAGTAACCCGGCGACCGGCGCGGGAGGTGCGGGAGCCCAAGTGATCGAAGTGCTGGCCGGGGGCTGGGGCCGTTTGAGAAGACTCTAGAACGGATGAGCGCCAGAGCCTAGGGGGTGTTTGACGCCAGGTTCCGCTACGGTGGCTCTCTGTCATATGTCCAGGTGATTGAGGCCGCTACGACGGTCCACCGGCCGGTCCCCCGGACGTTCCCGGCACTTCCCGGCGCAGCTCCGCGTCGTTCGCCGTCCCCGCCAGGACGGCCCGCGCGACCTCGTCGACCGGCTGCTGCCGGCGCCGTGCGTACCGGCGCAGCGCGTCGAAGGCCCGCTCGGGGTGGACGCTCCAGCGCTCGGCGAGCATGCCCTTGGCCTGCTCGACGCGGATCCTGCTGGACAGTGCCTGCCGCAGCTGCCCGCTGACGGTGCGGCACCGGTCGTAGAGCATGTGGTTGCGCAGTCCGTGTGCCGTGCAGTCGGCCAGCAGCTGGGCCATCAGCAGCTGCGTCGCGCCCTCGGGGGAGCCGTCGAGCGGGACGGGCGTGAACACGTTGACGGCGCCGAGCAGTTGCTCGCGGCAGCGCAGCGGGACCGCGTACGTGGTGACGATGTCGTGCCGCAGCGCCCGCTCGGTGAACTCCGGCCACAGCGAGGCCGCCCGGGGCGTGTCGACGGAGACCGGCGGGACGGGCCGGCCCGAGCCGTAACTCTCCAGGCAGGGGCCGCCGGTGTGCTGGGACCGCAGCAGGTCGAGTGCCACGTGCTCCTGCTCGCTGCACCCCACCAGCGACACCTCATGGCCGCCGTCGACCAGCATCACCCCGGCCGCCCGCGCCGTCAGCAGCTCCACGCACCGGTCCGCGAGGCGCCGTACGTAGTCCCCGCTGTCGAAGTCGTCGTGGAGCGTGTCGGCCGCCTCCACCAGCGCGGTCGCGAGCCGGAGTTCCCGGGTGGTGTGGTGCATGTGCGCGCACATCCCTTCCCCCTGCCGCCCGCCCGTGCCTGGCGCGCGCCTACCCACACCATCGGTGCTGTAACAGCTCGCCGACAAGGCTCGGGCGATCTCGTGGCCGCCACGGGGTGTATGTCAGGATTGAGACTTGGACCAGTGCACCCAAGGGGGAGTTGGATGTACGGCAGCAGGGGGGCCGGAATGCGTGCTTCCACGGCGGTGCTGGGGGCGGCACTGCTGATCGCGGGGTGTTCCTCGGGGGGCGACGGCGACAACGAGGCCGGCGCGAAGATCACCCAACAGCCAAGGAGCAGCGACCCGTTCTGGGTCAACCCGGACGGCAACGCGGCCCGCCAGGTCGCCGCGTACGCCAAGTCCGGCAAGGACAGTGACGCCGAGCAGATCCGCAAGATCGCCGAGCAGCCGACCGGCGAGTGGATCGGGCCGGAGAACCCGCAGCAGGAGGCGCAGGGCTTCACCGAGGCCGCCGACAAGGCCGGCCGCACCGCCCTGCTCGTCCTCTACGACATCCCGCACCGCGACTGCGGCCAGTACTCGCAGGGCGGCGCGGCCGACGGTGACGCGTACCGGGCGTGGATCGACGGGGTGGCCGCGGGCATCGGCGACCGGCCCGCGACGATCGTCCTCGAACCGGACGCCGTACTGCACCTGGTGGACGGCTGCACCCCGGAGGAGTTCCACGAGGAGCGCTACGACCTCCTCAAGGGCGCCATCACCAAGCTCAAGTCCCTGAAGAACACGAAGGTGTACCTCGACGCGGGCAACGCGGGCTGGGGCCACCCCGACCAGATCTTCCAGCCGCTCCAGTGGGCGGGCATCGCCCAGGCCGACGGCTTCGCGGTCAACGTCTCCAACTTCTACTCGACCGAGGACTCCATCGCCTACGGCAAGGAGCTCTCGGCCAAGGTCGGAGGCAAGCACTTCGTCATCGACACCAGCCGCAACGGCAACGGCCCCTACACGGCGGGCGCCGAGGACGAACGCTGGTGCAACCCCCCGGGCCGGGCCCTGGGCGAAACCCCGACGACCAAGACGGCGGACCCCTTGGTGGACGCCTACCTCTGGGTCAAGCGGCCCGGCGAATCGGACGGCACCTGCAAGGGAGGCCCGAAGGCAGGCGATTGGTGGCCGACCTACGCTCTGAAACTCGCCAAGGCATCAACGCCGTAAGGGGCGCGGGGAACTGCGCGACAAGCCACAGCGCGCCCGCACCCGCCAGACGGCCTTAGGGCACCTTCACCCATTGCGCCTTACTCGGCGTTCCTTGATCGTCGTCCACAAACACCATGTACCACCCCGACTGAACAAGGTTCTTGTTCTTCGGCACGGTCACCGTGATCTTGTTGCCGGACGTCTTGAAGTCCAGTGCGATCGACCGCTGATCGACATCGGTCACATGGGTCGACGCACTGGGCCGGATCAGCCGCACCTTCTTGATCGCGGAGGCCTGCGGTGACGTGAACGTCCCCGACCCACCCCGCGCGATGGTCTGCGGCCCGCCCGACAGCGACGGCCGCGAGTCCCGGTACAGGTACGGCGGTGTGTAGATCTCGATCCGCTGCTCGAACTTGCCCGGCTTGGTGTTCGCCTTGTCCCCGTAGAGGGAGTCCGACCCGAAGAACATCACGCGCCCGTCGGGCAGCAGGATCGACCCGGAGTGGTAGTTGCGCCCCACCAGCGGGTCCGCCACCCGGTCGAAGGTGTTCGTGTCCGGGTGGTACAGCCGGGCCTGGAGGATGTTGGAGTCGCTGCGCCCCCGATAGTCCTCCGAGCCGCCCGACACCAGCACCGTGTCGTCCGGCAGGATCGAGGACTGCGGATAGCGCGTCCCCTTCTCCAGCGTCGGCCCGTCCGTGAACTTCGGGTTCGCGTCCTTCAGATCGATCAGCCGCGTCTTGTTGCTGGACTTGTTCGACTCACCGACCCCGCCCCCGCCGATCACCATGAACTTCTCGTCCTGCGCCGGAGGCAGCAGCACGGTCCCGGAGGTCTCCATCTCGTTCGCGTCGCTCAGCCCCGGCAGCTTCGTGAACTTGTTGGTGTCGACGTCCCAGATACCCGGGTCACGCCCGACGTCGTCCGGCCCGTACCCCGCGTTCGACCCCGAGTAGAACATCTTGCCGTTCTGCATGAGGAACAGCGCCGGGTAGGTCGGGAACTGCCGGATCTTCTTCGTGTACGTCCATTTCTTCGTCGCCGGGTCGAAGATCTCGTTCTTGCCCGGCACCAGCTGCCCGATGTCGTCGAGCCCGGAGACGCTGAGGATCTTGCCGTCCGACAGCGTGGTCAGCGTCGGGTACCAGCGGGCCTCGTTCATCGGGTCGACCTTGATGTACTTCTCGGCGACCGGGTCGAACTCGAAGGCGTCCCTGATCCCCTGGAAGTCCTTCTTGTCGAGCGCGAGCTTCTGCGCGATGCCGTACGTGTTGCGCGCGTCGGCGCCGGTCAGCCCCTGGATCCGGTAGTTGTCCTGGGTACCGGTCTCGTACTTGGTGCCGCTCTGCTTCGCCTCGACGTAGATACGGCCGAGCCCCGGGTCGTTGCGCAGGAACTTGCCGGTCGCCTTGTCGAAGACCTTCTTCGCGCGCGGCACCAGAACCGGGTCCTTCGACACGAAGGTCTTGCCGTTCTCCTTGCCGGTGAACTTCGTTCCCGCGGGCAGGGTGATCGGCTTGTCCGGGTTCTCGTTGTGCACCACCATCAGGCCGCCGGCCTTGGTGACGTCACCCTTCAGCTTCTCGTACCGCTTGGTCCCGCCCGCGATCAGCAGATTGCCGTTGGCCAGCTGCGTGTGCCCGGTGCAGAACAGGTCCTTGGGCGTCGGCACCTTCTTGATCGTGCCCTTGACCGGGTCCCAGATCCGGGTGTCGAACTTCTTCGCGTCGAAGTTGTCCTGGTTGTTGCCCGAGCCGGCGATCAGCAGCACCTTGCCGGTGCGCAGGAGCGCCGCGTGGATGGTGTCCTGGCGGAACTCCTTGGGGAACTCCACGATCTGCCAGTGGCCGTTGTCCGCTTTGTACTCGGGTCTGTTGATCTGGTACTCGTGGTACTTCTCGGTCCCGACGCGGTACAGCCACGGCCCGTTCATCCCGGCCAGCGCGAGCACCACCGCCGTGCCGATCGCGAGTCGACGGGCCCGGCGGTGGCCTGCACGGTCGTTCATTCCTTACGTCCCCCAAATCCACCAAGAGCGATCTGCATCGTCTGGTCGTTGCCCTCGCCCGACGCCTCGTTGGAGGCGGCCCAGGTGGGCTTGTGCCCGGCGTTGTGCGGCGAGTGCTGTGCCGGCACCTGGTGCGGCGGGTAGGCGCTCGCGGGCGCCGGCGCGCTCGCCGGTTCGTACTCGACCGGCTCGGGCGGCTGCTTCCTCGCCTTCCGCAGCGAGTATTGCCAGGCGAAGATCGGCGACGCGGTGATCAGCAGGGCGAAGGAGGCCCAGATGATCATCGCCGGGTGCGAGTGTCCGTAGGCGAAGCCGGCGGAGATCGAGGCACCGAAGACGAAGATGAAGAACAGGTGGATCCGGAAGGTCCCGAACAGGGTGTCCGGGCTGGCCGAGTCGCCCTTGGGCGTCACCACGAACTTGCTCTTGCGGCGCAGCACGGCGTCCATGAGGGAGCGTGCGTAGATCGGCGCCGACAGCGCGGACATCACCATGCCCGCCACACCGCCGGAGCCCTCGGGCTCGTGCGGCGAGACGTTGTGCCGGCGGTTCCAGATGTAGAGGCCGATCTGCAGCGCGGAGGCGTTGCCGTACAGCATCAGCCACACGGTCGGGTCGATGTTCACACCCGAGGCGCCCAGGCCCAGGAACAGCGCACAACTCAGCGCCGCCAGGATCCAGTTGAGGGCCGACATCGGGTAGAAGATGATCATCATCGTGTAGTTGAAGAGCTTGCCCGGAGGCAGCGAGAACCAGCCCTTCCAGTACTGCTTCAGGATCGTCTCGTACGTCCCCCGGGACCACCGCAGCTGCTGCGTGAAGAAGTCGGTCCAGGCACCCGGGCCCTCGCCCACCGCGAGTACGTCCGGCGTGTACACCGACCGCCACTTCTTGCCCGTCGCGGGGTTGCGGTGCCGGTGGATCTCGAAGCCGGTCGCCATGTCCTCGGTGATCGAGTCGTACAGACCGCCGATCTGCTTCAGCGCCTTGATGCGTACGGCGTTCGACGTACCCACGAACATGGGCGAGCCGTAGAAGTTTCCGGCCCGCTGGATGAGCGCGTGGAACAGGAACTGCTGCGACTCCGCGGCCTTGGTGATGGGGTTGTCGTAGTTTCCGTACACCTGCGGGCCGATGACGAAGCCGACGTCCGGGTCGCGGAAGAAACCGAGCATCCGCTCCAGGTAGTTGGGCAGCGGCACGTGGTCGGTGTCGACGGAGGCGAAGAAGTCGTACTCGTCGCCGTGCGCCTGCAGCCAGGAGTTGTAGTTGCCGTGCTTGGTCTTCGCGCGGAACGGGCCCTTCTTCCGGTTCCACTGCTCGACTCCCTTGCGGGAGAAGTGGTGCACGCCGAGCCGCGCGCAGACCGCCTTGACCTCGTCGTCGTCGCCCTCGTCCAGGAGCCAGATGTGCAGAAGGCCCCGGTGCCGCAGCCGTACGGCGGCTTCCAGGGTCTTCGTGACCATCTCCAGGGGTTCCTTGCCGGGGACGTACGTGGTGATGAAGGCGACTCTCGTGCCGGTCTCCGGCACCACCGGCACCGGGTCGCGGGCGACCAGGGTCGCGTGCGCGTTCGACAGCACGTTCATGCAGCGGAAGAACTCGATAAGACCGATCGAGACCAGCATCACGACGTCCAGTGCCGGCAGGAATTCGAACGCGGGATAGTCACGTTCGGTCCAATGCTCCGGTTGGAGCAGCCAGGCGAGCAGAATGAGCGACAGCAGGGGCGCTGCGCCCAGCATCAGGGCGGCGCGCAGGCGGTGCGGCTCCTGCGAGAGCAGTGAGCGGTACTGCACCTTGTACGGTTTGTTCGGATCCGGCTGAGTGAGGGGGCCTGCCAGCCTGCTGTAGTGCTCGTAGTCGTATCTCGGCAGCGTCTTCTTGATACGGCGGAACTGGCCCGTGGTGCTGTTGCGGTGTTGCGAAGGCACCCTCAACTGGGTGGTTTCGGACGGGTCGAAGTTGTGCCGGGCGCCCGTCGGCGTCGACGTCATGAGTCATCCCCCCACACGCTGTTGGCGCGTGTCGTGTCGGTCGTGGTGGGGCACAGCCGCCACACATTCCACACACGTAGACATGGAACCGCGACCTTCCGGTTGCAGGATGCCCCCCTCGGCATCCAGTGTCGGCAACGGGCCCCTCACCCCGCATATCCGGCAACCGGTGTTACTTGCCCCCCAACTGCCGCTTATGTGCAGCATCCTGGAAACAGGGTTCTACGGCGTTCATCATGATCGCAAGATGCGAAACGCGGTGTTTACCGGTCATACGCGTTCATTGTGGCGCCTGTGGGGGTCTTGTGGATGCTCTGTGGACAGGCGGGTCCGGATGTTGCCGAAGTGCTCTCTTATGGCCTCCTCCGCCCTGGTCGAATCGCCGGACCGCACCGCTTCGAGGATGTCCCGGTGCTGCCTACAGGTGACCCGGTGGTCGGGCGGCGCGCCGCCCAGGTCCGTGTGGACACGGTGGAAGGCGTCCCAGAACGCTTCGAGGACCTCGCCCAGGAGCACGTTGTCCAGGCCCCGGTAGAGGGTGGCGTGAAAGGCGCGGTCGGTCTCGGCCAGGCCGGCACCTCCCTGTGCGGCCTGCTGTTCCATACGTCCCACGAGCGCCTCCAGTTCAACGAGGTCCCGCTCGGGAATCCGGCCCGCGAGCCGGGAGACCAGGCCGCTCTCCACGGCCTCGCGCAGCTCCAGCAGCTGGAGGAAGGAGTCCTCGCCGCGGTAGTGACCGGCGACCGTGCGGAAGGCGAGGCCCTCGATCATCGGCGCGAGTGACATCGGGCCGACGTACGTCCCGAAGCCGTGCCGGATCTCCACGATGCCCATCGCCTGCAGCGCCTTGAGCGCCTCCCGCACGGAGTTCCGGCTCGCGCCCAGGAACTCCATCAGCTCGGGCTCGGTCGGCAGCGGGGCCCCGGAGGGCAGCCTGCGGTCGATGATGAGCTTCTTGATCCGCTCCTGAAGGTCACGCGCTGCCATGGCGAGAGAGTATCCGGCCAAACCGGGGGAGCCCCCTGTTCCGGCCAAGCAAAAAGCCCCCCGCTCGCACGGAGGGCCTTCGCTGTCTGTGCGCCGCCAGGGACTCGAACCCCGGACCCGCTGATTAAGAGTCAGCTGCTCTAACCAACTGAGCTAGCGGCGCCTGCTGACGTCGTAACTCTACCGGATCTCGGGCGGTGCTCCGGACCACCGGGCGGTGGGGGCGGCGGGGCGCCGGGGTGGCCGGGTACGTCATTCGGACCGTCAGAATGCGCGTCCGGAAGACAGTTGGGAAACTGATCGACGTGCACGAGCGCGGACATTTCCATCTGGAGTGTGAGGGGAATCGCATGGAGACTCCGGTATTCGAGGAATTCGATCCCGCGAGCGACTGCGACTGCCCGGGTTGCCTGCACTGGCGCCGGGCCCTTCCTCATTCACGGACCGGCCGTCACCCGGCCGCCCACCGAGCGGTGATCGTCGCGGCCGCCGCCTCCGCGGCCCTCGGCGCGGGCCACGCCGTACCGGCCCTCGCCGCCCCGCACGCTCCCCCCGCCCCCGGCGTCCCCGCAGGTGACACCGGCGACGAACCCTCGACCCCGCAAGGCGGCAAGGCCCCCCTGCACGGCCCGGCCGGCAAGCCCGCCAAGCCGCCGCACGTCGTCAAGGCGCCCACGACCACCCGCGCGGAGATCATCCGCCGGGCCAAGACCTGGGTCGCGGCGGAGGTGCCGTACAGCATGGACGAGTACTGGTCGGACGGTTACCGGCAGGACTGCTCGGGATTCGTCTCGATGGCCTGGAGCCTGCCCGGGAACGAATGGACCGGCAGCCTCGACCAGTACGGGGAGCGCATTCCGAAGGACGAACTCCAGCCCGGCGACATTCTGCTGTTCCACAATCCCGCGAACCCCGAGAAAGGCTCGCACGTCGTCATTTTCGGCGGCTGGACGGACTACACGCACACCTACTACATCGCCTACGAGGAGACCCGCCCGCACGCCCGCCGCCAGGCCACGCCGTACGCCTACTGGAGCCACTCGGACCGGTATCTCGCCTTCCGGTACAAGGGGCTCGCGGCGGAGACGGCGGGGGGTGGGACGGGCGTGGGGACGGGCACGGGCACGGGGACCGGTGTGGGTGTGGGCACTGGCGTCGGGAAGGACGCGACGCCTTATCCGGGGGCCGGGTATTTCGGTCCCGGTGCCAACAACAAGTACGTCACCCGGCTCGGGCAGATGCTCGTCGCCCGCGGTGGCGCGCGCTTCTACACCTCCGGTCCCGGGCCGCGCTGGTCGGACGCCGACCGGCGGGCCACCCAGGCCTTCCAGCTGGCCCAGGGCTGGCGCGGCGCGGACGCGGACGGGCTGCCGGGGCCGCTGACCTGGGCGCTGCTGGTGAGCGGGACGGGGAAGGACATCGCGGCGACGGGGACGACCGGGTCGACGGGCGCGGTGGGGGCGGCGGGCCCGCCCGCGAGCTCGTCCCACGGGAAGCCTTCGTCCGGTGGAAAGCCCTCGGGAAAGCCCTCGACCTCCGGGAAGCCCGCCTCGCACGGCGTCCCCGGTTATCCCGGGCGGGGCCTGTTCCGGCCCGGGGCCGACAACGAGTACGTCACCCGGCTGGGGAGGCAGCTGGTGAAGAAGGGGTTCGGCAAGTACTACACGACCGGGCCGGGGCCGCGCTGGGGCGAGGCGGACCGGCGCAACGTCGAGGCCTTCCAGCGCGCCCAGGGCTGGCGGGGCGGCGCGGCGGACGGCTACCCGGGGCCGGAGACCTGGAGGCGCCTGTTCTCCTGAGCGCTCGCCGAGACGACCCACCCACCCGTTGAACCACCCGTTGTGACGCATCTGGCGCGGAGGCTGGAGGCACGCATGAGTACGACGACCACTTCACAGACACCCGAGTCCGAGGGACCGGCCAGGCCCGGTCGGCTCATCCAGAACGAGTCGACCATGGAGATCCCGGTCCACCTGCTCTTCCGCGACGAGCCGGACCCCGTGTCCGTGCCGCTGAAGCCCGCCGTCGTGGGCCGCCGGCAGGGCACCGGCGAGCAGCCCCGCTTCCGGCGCCCGGTGCCGGCCAAGCCCCGCCCAACCGTGCAGGTCGACCCCGAGCTGGCCGAGCGTCCGGCCGGGGTGCTGCCCGGCGTGGTGGGCGTGCTGGCAGGGGCCTGCGGAGTGGCCGGCTGCCTGGCCGCCTCCTGGTGGGCGGGCGTACTGCCACCGCTCGTGACGCACGCGCTGCGGCTCCCGGAGTACGCGGGCGCCGGACTCGGTCCCGCGCAGTGGGCCGCGTACGCCGGTGCCGGTGCCCTCGGTCTGTTCGGGTTCGGCGGGCTGGCCCGCGGGCGGACCGGGCGGGCCTGGGTGCTGGGGCTGTTCGGGCGGTACCGCGGGACGGTCCGGCGCACCGGCCTGATGTGGGTCAACCCGCTGCTGCTGCGCCGCCGGGTGGACGTACGGCTGCGGCACTGGCGCAGCGGGCCGATGCCCGCGGCCGACGGCAACGGCGTCGCGCTGCGGGCCGTGGTCCTGGTGGTGTGGCGGGTGCGGGACACCGCGCGGGCGGTGCTCGGGGTCGAGGACCACGAGACGTATCTGCGCGAGTGCGTGGAGGCGGCCCTGGCCCGGGTGCCGGTCGAGATGCCGGGCGGCACGCGTGGTTCGGTCGAGGCGGCCGGGGACGCGCTGACCCGCCTTGTCGCGGCGGACGCGGCGCCGGTCGGGCTGGAGGTGTTCTCGGTGCGGCCGGTCCGGGTCGAGTACGCGCCCGAGGTCGCCGCGGCGATGCACCGCCGCCGGATCGCCGCGCTGGACGCCCAGCACCGGGCGAGCGTGCTCTCGTCGGTCGTGGACTCGGTGGAGGACACGGTGACCCGGCTGACCGTGCGCGGGCTCGTGGAGCTGGACGACTACGAACGCAAGGCGCTGGTGAAGGACTTGACGGTGGCGTTCAGCGCCGGGTGTATGGACACGGTCAACACACGGTAATAATCTGGTACTTGGTCTAGACCTGCACGCCTCACGGAACTTCCCCCACGTTCTCCAGGAGCGGCAGCATGCGCAGAAAGACCAAGTGGTACGCCGCCACGCTCGGGCTCACGACAGCGGGGGCCATCGTGCTCTCCGCCGGCGGCGCCAGCAGCCACGGCTACACCGACCTCCCCATCAGCAGGCAGAAGCTCTGCCAGAACGGCACCGTGACGAACTGCGGCGACATCCAGTGGGAGCCGCAGTCCGTCGAGGGCCCCAAGGGCTTCCCGGCCGCCGGACCCGCCGACGGCCAGATATGCAACGGCGGTGTCAGCAGGTTCAGTCAGCTCAGCTCGCCCACGACCCCGTCCGGCGGCGCCTGGCCGACGACGAAGGTGACGGGCGGTCAGAGCTACACGTTCCGCTGGCAGTTCACCGCCATGCACGCCACGACCGACTTCAAGTACTACGTCACCAGGCAGGGTTGGAACCAGAACCACAACCTGGCCCGCTCCGACCTCAACACCACCCCGTTCCTGACCGTCCCCTACAACGGCCAGCGCCCTCCGGCCACCCTCTCGCACAGCGGCACCCTGCCGTCCGGGCTGAGCGGCCACCACGTGATCGTCGCGGTGTGGACGATCGCCGACACGGCCAACGCGTTCTACGCCTGCTCGGACGTCACGTTCTGAGCTCCGCTTGAGCAAAACCGGCTTCCCCCGCGGGTAGGTTCACCGCACCAAGCAGTACCTGACCTCGGGGGAAGCCATGGACGTGCTGTTCTATCTCGTGCCCGGCCTGATCATGGCCGTGGCCCTCTTCATGGCGTACCGGGTGGTGCGCCGCTGGCTGCAGGTGCGTGGCGCCTGGAACAGCGGGCTCACTGCGCAGGGTCGCTGTCTGCGGATGTTCACGACGACGCACGGCGGAATGAACGACACCAGCGTGCACACGACCCTCCACCACGTCTACGAGTTCACGACCCACGACGGCCGGGTGGTCCGCTTCGAGGAGGAGGGCGGCCCGGGGACCCGCCTGGAGGGTGACCTCGTCACCGTGTACTACACGGCCGGCGAGAACGTGGTCGCCACCGCCCACGAACCGGGCCGGCTCAAGCAGGCGGCTGCCACCTTCGGCATCCTCGCCTTCCTCGGGGTCGTGGTGGTGTTCTGCGTCGGCTTCATGGTCACGTACACCGAAGTCTTCCTGCCCCTCCACATCTGACGGTACGTCAACTACCGTGCGCCCCCATGGAGTCCAGGGAGTCCAGCAGGCGGCACACGGTCGCGGAGCTCGTGGCCGGGCAGTGGGGCGATCACCGTCCGGCCCTCTGGTACGAGGACCTCGTCCTCACCCACCACGAGGTGGCCGCGGGCGCGGCGGCGCGTGCGGCGCTGCTGGCCGACCTCCTGCCGCCCGGCGCCGAACCGCATGTCGGCGTCCTGCTCGACAACACCCCTGAATATCCACTCTGGTTGAGCGCGGCCGCCCTCGCCGGTGCCGCCGTGGCCGGTATCAACCCCACCCGCCGAGGCCCCGAACTAGCCCGCGACATCCTGCACACCGAGTGCCGTGTCCTCATCACCGAGCACACCCACCTCCCGCTCCTCACGGGCCTCGAACTCCCCGCCGTACGGGTCCTGTTGACGGACACGGAGGAGTACGACGACCTCCTCGCGCCGTATACGAACGCGGTGCCGGACGCCTCCAAGGCCGAACCGGGCGACCGGCTGCTCCTGTACTTCACCTCGGGGTCGACCGGTGCGCCCAAGGCCGCGATCTGCACGCAGGGGCGGCTGGCCGCGGCCGGGGCGTCGCTGGTGGGGCAGTTCGGGGTGCGGCGCGAGGACGTGCACTACGTCTGTATGCCGATGTTCCACGGCAACGCGGTGATCGCCGACTGGGCGCCCGCGCTGGCGGCCGGGGCGGGGGTGGCGCTGCGGCGGCGGTTCTCGGCGTCCGGGTTCCTGGCGGACGTGCGGAGGTACGGGGCGACGTACTTCACGTATGTCGGGCGGGCCGTGCAGTACATCCTCGCGACGGAGGAGCGGGCGGACGACTGGGACAATCCGCTGCGGCTCGGCTTCGGCACGGAGGCGGGGGTGGTGGACGCGGAGGCCTTCGGGCGGCGGTTCGGGGTGCGGCTTGTGGAGGGGTACGGGTCCTCGGAGGGCGGGGCGGCCGTGCAGTGGTCGCCGGGGACGCCGGCCGGGGCGGTGGGGCGGGCGGCGCCCGGTCTCGTCGTACTCGATCCGGAGACGGGGGAGGAGTGCGGGCCCGCCGTGTTCGACGCGGACGGGCGGCTGGTCAACGGGGACGAGGCGATAGGGGAGCTGGTCAACCGGGGGCCGAACCCCTTCGAGGGGTACTGGCGCAACCCGGAGGCCGAGGCCGAGCGGCGGCGGGGCGGGGCGTACTGGACCGGGGACCTCTTCTACCGGGACGCCGACGGCTACCTCTACTTCGCCGGGCGCACCGACGACCGTATCCGCGTCGACAGCGAGAACCTGGCCGCGGCGATGATCGAGAACATCCTCGCGCGGTACGAGGGTGCGGATGCCGTCGCCGTGTACGCGGTGCCGGATCCGGTGACCGGTGACCAGGTGATGGCGACCCTGGCCGGCACCTTCGACCCGACCGCCTTCACCCACTTCCTGTCCGCCCAGCCGGACCTCGGAACGAAGATGGCACCGAGGTTCGTACGGGTGGTGGACCGAATGCCGGTAACGGCCACGAACAAGATCCACCGCGCGCTGCTGAGGCGGGAGGGCGTCCGGTGCGCGGACCCGGTCTGGTGGCGCCCACCGGGCGAGGACGCCTACCGCCGTCTGACCCCGGAAAACGCCGAAGGACCCCTCGCTCCCACGAGAGGCCCTTCACCGGTGCGCCGCCAGGGACTCGAACCCCGGACCCGCTGATGCTGCATCTCCCGGGGGATGACCCCCGGACCCCCAGCCGACCTCGCCGCACCGGAAACGCCGAGGGGCCCCTCGCTCCCACGAGAGGCCCCTCAAGAGTGCGCCGCCAGGGACTCGAACCCCGGACCCGCTGATGCTGCATCCATCTGGGGGATAACCCCCAGACCCCCAGCCGAAAACGCCGAAGGACCCCTCGCTCCCACGAGAGGCCCTTCACCGGTGCGCCGCCAGGGACTCGAACCCCGGACCCGCTGATTAAGAGTCAGCTGCTCTAACCAACTGAGCTAGCGGCGCATGACTCTCGCCGACCACTTGGTCTGTTCCTCGTGGGCGGCGACGGAGAAAATACTACCTGGTCCGGAGGGGTGGTTCTGACCAACCTCAGATGGCCAGGGAGAGGAGGACCGGGGCCGCGCTGCGGTTGAGGGCGTCGGCGGCCTGGCGGAGGCGGTGGGCGTGCTCGACCGGGAGGGACAGGGCCAGGCAGCCCACCGAGGAGCCGGCGGTGATCGGGACGGCCGCGCAGACCGTGCCGACCGCGTACTCCTGGAGGTCGAGGTGGGGCACGGTGGGCGGCTGGGACTCCAGGCGGTGCAGCAGCAGCTTGTCGCTGGTGATGGTGCGCGAGGTGAGGCGGGCCATCTTGTGCCGGGAGAGATGGTCGCGCCGCCCGTTGTTGTCCAGCTGGCCCAGCAGGCTCTTGCCGATCGCGGTGGCGTGGGCGGAGTAGCGGAAGTCCACCCACTCGTTGACCACGGGCGTGCTCGGGCCGTCCGCGTACTGGGCGACCTTCACCTCACCGTCGACGTAACGGCTGAGGTAGACCGCCGCGCCGACCGAGTCGCGCAGCCGGTCCAGGGTGCGCTGGAGCTTGTCGCGCAGCGCCTTCTCGCGGCCCTGGGCGGAGCCGAGGCGGCTGAGGGCGTCGCCGGTGATGTACGCCCCGTCGGTGATCTGCTCGACGTAACCCTCCCGGCGCAGCATCCGCAGGAGGGTGGTCAGCCGCTCCGGGGTGAGGCCGGTGAGCCTGGCGAGCTCGGTGTCGTTGATTCCGGTGGTGTGCCGTGACACGGTCTCCAGGACGCGCAGCGCGTCCTGGGCCGAGTGGTACGGCGCGGTCGGCTCGTGCTTCAGCGCCACGGTTCCCCCTGCGCGCTCGGTCGCTCTACAACTGGGCCGTAATACCAGACAGCGAAACACTTCCAAGATAACGGCCAAGAGGCTTGTTGTGAGCGGCTGTTGACGAGATTCCGACCCCGCCGTACCGCTCTCAGCAGCGACGGAGACACTCTGGCATATGCCGATGACATGAACCGGCGCCCGGACCTCGAAGGTTGAACAGAGTTCAAGCGCGTTCAACCCGTGAAGTCACAGCACCGCGCTGAGAAATTCCCGCGTCCGGTCCTGCTCGGGCTCGCTGAAGATCTTCTCCGGCGGCCCCGACTCGATGACCTTGCCGGAGTCGAACATCAGCACCTGGTCCGAGATGTCCCGGGCGAAGTTCATCTCGTGGGTCACGCAGAGCATCGTGATGTCGGTGGTGCGGGCGATGTCGCGCAGCACGTCCAGCACGCCGGCCACCAGCTCGGGGTCGAGCGCGGAGGTCACCTCGTCCAGGAGCAGCACCCGCGGCCGCATCGCCAGCGCCCGCGCGATCGCGACCCGCTGCTGCTGGCCGCCGGAGAGCTGGCTCGGACGGGCGTCGCACTTGTCGGCGAGCCCCACCAGGTCGAGCAGGTCGCGCGCCCGCTGCTCCGCCTCGTCCTTGGGCATGCCGAGGACGGTGACCGGCGCCTCCATGATGTTGCGCAGCGCGGTCATGTTCGGGAACAGGTTGAACTGCTGGAAGACCATGCCGATCTTCTTGCGGACCTCGCGGACCTGCTTCTCGGGCGCGGGGAAGAGCTTCTCCCCGTCGACGGTGATGGTGCCCTCGTCCGGCTTGGTGAGGGTCATCAGCAGCCTGAGGATCGTCGTCTTGCCGGAGCCGGACGGGCCGATCAGGGTGACGTGCTTGCCGGAGTTCACCGAGAAGTCGAGGTGGTCGAGGACCGTGTTCTGCCCGAACCGCTTGGTGACCTGGTCGAGGCGGATCAGCTCGCTGCCGTCCACCGGCGGGTTGGAGTGGGCGTCGGGTTCTTTCATGAGGGGGGCGTCAGTGGACAAGGCGTCGCTCCAGAGCTCGCAGAAGAAGGGAGGCCAGATAGGAAATGACGATGAAGGCCACGCCGATCACCGTGAGGGGCTCGGTGAACTGGAAGTGCTGCTGGGAGAAGAGCCGGGCCTCGCCGAGCATCTCCAGCACGGTGATCGCCATCAGCAGCGGTGTGTCCTTGAGCATCGCGATCACGTAGTTGCCGAGGGCCGGCACGACCCGGCGGATCGCCTGCGGCAGGATCACCACCTGCCAGGTCCTCAGGCGCGGCAGGTTCAGCGCGGTCGCCGCCTCCCACTGGCCGGCGGGCACGGCCTCGATGCCGGCCCGGTAGACCTGCATGGTGTACGTCGAGTAGTGCAGGCCGATGCCGATGACGCCGGTGGTCAGCGCCGACATCGTCAGGCCCCACTCGGGCATCACGTAGAACAGGAAGAACAGCTGCACCAGCAGCGGGGTGTTGCGCACGAACTCCGTCACGACCCCGACCGGCCACCGCACCCACCTGCTCGGCGTCCGCATCAGCAGCGCCCAGACCAGGCCGAGCGCGAACGAGATCAGCGAGCCGAGGACGAGGGCCTGCAGGGTGACGAGCACGCCGTCCCAGAAGTGCGGCATGAAGTCGCTGACGGCATTCCAGTCCCACTTCACGAGACAGCACCTCCGACACCGGTCGTCTCGGCGCGCTTGAGCTCATGCGCGCCCACCCCGTGCTGGGGCGCCTTGCCCACGCCCGCCTTCAGCTTCTTCTCCAGACTGCGCATGACCCGGGTGAGCAGGAAGGCGATCACGAAGTAGATCAGCAGGATGTACGTGTAGATCTCCGCGCTCTGCTGCAGCGCGAGCCGCACCAGGTTGGCGCTGAAGGTCAGGTCGCCCATGCCGATGACCGACACCAGGGCGGTGCCCTTGAGCAGCTCGATCAGCAGGTTGGAGAAGGGCGGGATCATCTCCGGCACCGCCTGCGGCAGCAGGATCAGCCTCATCCGCTGCCAGGGCGTGAAGCTGAGCGCGATGCCGCCCTCCTTCTGCGCCGGGTCGACCGAGTTCAGCGCCCCGCGCACGATCTCCGAGCCGTAGGCGCCGTAGGTCAGGCCGAGCGCGAGCGTGCCCGCCCACATCGGCACCAGCTGCCAGCCGAAGGCCAGCGGCAGTACGAAGTACACCCAGAAGATCATGATCAGGGCCGAGGTCCCGCGGAACACCTCGGTGTAGAAGCCCGCGAGGAAGCGGACGATCCACAGCCGGTGGGTGCGCGCGACGCCGACGACGAAGGAGACGGCACCGGCCACCAGCGAGCTGAAGAACAGCAGCTGGATCGTGGTCCAGATCCCCTTGAGCACGAGTTCCCAGAGTCCCGAGGTCATCAGCCCGTCCCTCCGCCGCACAGCTCCTTGGCGGTCAGATCGGTCATCTCGGCCTTGGTGAAGCCGAAGGGCCGAAGAATGCGGAAGAGTTCCCCGCTCTTCTTCAGCTTGTGCAGCTCGACGTTGAAGGCGTCCCGCAGCTTCGTCTCGGTCGGCCGGAACGCGAAGGCGCCCCCGTCGACGTGCGGCTTGCCCTTGACGAGCGGTGCGAAGGCCTTGGTCGACTCGGCCTTGCTCGACTTCTTGACCACTTCCCGCGTGGTGAGCGCCGTACCGGCGAAGACGTCGACGCGGCCCGCCTCCACGGCGTTCAGCCCGGCGACCTGGTCCGGCACGATCAGGATGTCGCTCTCCTTGTACCCCGCCTCGACGGCGTACTGGATCTCCGCGTACCCGGTCCCGGTCGCGAACTTGGCCTTCTTCGCGACGACGTCCTTGTAGTCGTGCAACCCCTTCGGGTTCCCCTTGCGCACGATGAACGCATCCAGCATCTGGTAGTCGGGGTCGGCGAAGATGACCTGCTCACAGCGGTCGGGGTTGACGTACATCCCGGCCGCGACGACGTCGAACTGCTGCGAGTTCAGGCCCGGGATCAGCGAGCCGAACTCGGTCGGCACGGGCTGGACCCGGTCGATGCCCAGCCTCTTGAAGATGACCTTGGCCAGTTCCGGCGCCTCGCCGGTCAGCTCGCCGTTCTTGTCGATGTAGCCGAACGGGATCTCGCCGGCGATGCCGAGGCGTACGACACCGGCCGCCTTCAGCCGTTCGAGCAGATCACCGCCGTTCGTGGTGGACGCGGTGGCCACGCGGCTGCAGCCGGCGGCACCCAACGCACCGAGCGCCGCCACCCCCGCGAGCAGCGACCGGCGTGTGGTCCCGGTTGTGTCTCTCTCGTTCCCAATAGGTGGAGCCATGGCGGCGCGGCTACCCGAGAGCATGCGATGTATGCACCATGGAACGCATGGCTGACCGCTACATAGAAGTCTCGCTGGTCAAGCGCGGTATCTCCTGCACGGCAAAACTGCTGGACGACCGCGCCCCCGTCACCTGCGCGGCCGTATGGGACGCCCTCCCCCTGGGCAGCGACGTCTACCACGCGAAATACGCCCGCAACGAGATCTACGCCCTCTTCCCGCCCTTCGCGACATCCGAGCCACCCCTGGAGAACCCGACCGTCACCCCCATCCCCGGCGACCTCTGCTACTTCTCCTTCGCCGGCACGGAACTGGGCACGAAGTCCTACGGCTACGACCGCGAGGTCCGCCCCGGCACCACGGTCGTCGACCTGGCCCTCTTCTACGAACGCAACAACCTCCTCCTCAACGCAGACGTCGGCTGGGTCCCCGGCATCGTCTGGGGCCGGATCACCGAGGGCCTGGAGGCGATGGCCGAGGGCTGCAACGACCTGTGGCGCTCGGGGGCGGCGGGGGAGACGCTCCGCTTCCGGCGGCTGTGAGGTCGACAGGGGGCTCTTCCGCGTGCTCCAGATGTCTCAGCGGCCGTTTGCGGGAGCCTGGGCGGCGAGTACCGGAATGGAGGCGATCTTCGCTGCGTCCAGGTGCTCCCACACCAGCCCAGCCGGCCGGTGCGGCGACTGACAGGAGATGACCTCGTCGGGCGTGACGATCAGGTCCACCCCGAAGTCGTGGTCGGTCGCCGGGAGTTCCTCGTCCAGTACCTGGAGGGCGTGGACCGTGGACACGACCACTGTCCGGTCGCTGATCAAACCGGCCTCCATCAGGAAGGCAAACTCAAGATCGGAATATCCGGCGCCCTTGCCGATGCGTACACCGGCTCTGTTCACGGCGACACTGCCGACCACAACCATGTCGACGGGCTCCAGGTCGTCCACGTCGACCCGCGGAGCTACGGTTGCCGCGATCTTGCTGGAGGCCGCTTCTTGCGGAGAGACGGGGAGCGCCGCGGGATCGAGCAGATAGAAGGGTTGCGGATCGGCGAGCTTCGGCACTGCCATGAACACCGTCTTCCCCTCGTAGAGTGCACGAGCACGTACGGGTAGCTGTGCCTTGTCCGGCACGGCCTTGATGACGCGCGTGTCGCGCCAGGACTTCAGGCCGGCGAGCCTGTCCGCAGCGGCATCGGAGCCTTTGAAGTTCGGGATGCGGCCGTGGGCCGTCTCGTTCAGAACGGCCCTCTCCGCGTCGAGCAGATCCCAGACGCGCTCGCGTACTCGTTGCTTGGCTTCGTCCACGTGTGTGTGCACGTCGGGCTCCTGCATGCTGTGGTCACGTCGCTTCCATCAACGCCATCAGACGGTCCTGCGCGTCCTGCACCGCAGATTCGCTGCGCCACGGGCGCATTTCTCGGGCGGCTCGGAAGACGATGTTCATCCCACCACCTCCGCGCGTGCCGTGCAGTTCGCTCACAGCGTCGGTAAACGCGACGAGCGCGCCGTCGAGGTTCCCGTCCCGGAGACGGGCCAGCGTGAGGTTGCCGAGGACGATCGCCCGGGACTTGCGCCTGTCGTGCAGCTCTGCCGCGGTCTGGGCCAGGAGCTGTTCGGCCTTGCGGTAGTCGCCGAGCGAGAGATAGCAGGAGCCGGCCAGACGGCCCAAGTGGGTGGGCGAGAAGAGTTCGTGGGCTGCGTCCGCACCGTGGGCCTGCCCCAAGTGTCTCTCGGCGCCTCCCAGAGCACGCTCACACTCGGCACTGTCGCCCAGGTAGGCGTACGCCTCCGCAGCGTGCAGCATGGCGAGCCCCGTGAGGACGTGGCTGGTGAATCGGGCCGTACGGGCTGCCTGGAGCGCCAGATCCAGACCCTCCCGGTAGTCACTGGCCCTGTAGAGGGACACGTAGCAGGTGCGTAAGAGGGCATGCCCCTCCGCGTTCGGATCACCCAGGTGACGCGCCACTTCGGCGCTCTGCGCGTAATGCGAGCGGGCCGTCGCGTGGTCGCGCCGCTGGGGAGACATCCCAGACGAGCTGCCCCATGAAGGTCGCAGCGTCCGCCTGAAGGACGCGCATCTCGCGCTGAACGCGCCCGGACGGAGCTTCTCCGGCGAGGAAGGAAACCCTGCTCGTATGTTCGCCTGCCCGCGCCAGCAGCGTTGCGGAGGGTTCGCGGTCGTAGCGCTCGCCCAAGGAGTCCATGCTGCTCCGGAGTTCGGCAACGGTCGCCAGATCCACACGGGCCGGGTAACGCAGGGCGTACTCCGTGCGCTCTGTGGTGGACTGCTCGTCGGCGGGTGTGACCACAAGAAGTTCGCTCAACTCGTCCGCACCTAGCTGGAGGATCTCCGCAAGCCGCGGTCGGATCCACGGTTGGGGCGCCACTTTCCCGGACTCCCACGCGCGGCAGTGGACCGTTCCACCCGTAGCGCCTCGGCGAGGCTTTCCTGCGTGTGGCCCATCGCCCGGCGGCGGCGCACCAAGCCGTGCCGTTTCAGAGCCATGGAGCCAATCTCCCTGCGTAGGTCTTCAGTTGCTCGGAGGCGAAACTCTCCTGGTCATGCCCGGTGATGCGTCATGAATGCCTCATTCATGCGCCAATTCTGCTCTGGTTCGCGGTCGTTTGGAGCGGTTCCGTAGAGCTTCACCGAATGGACCAAGCGCCCCACGCGCCACCGCATCCGGGACGGAGAGCGTCATGGCACCACCCCCACATGGCCCTCGGCAGCAGCCGTCAATTGCACGGGCGTTGAGCCACGATCCGGTATCCGTAGGCGCGGCGAGGAGGTTCACTGCGCGCATTCTCAGCACCTGGGGCATCAGCGACCGTATCGACGAAGTGCTGCTCTGCGTATCGAAGTTGGCTACCAACGCCGTGCGTCATGGAGTCCCCGACACGGTCGGTATCCTCGTACGGCTCAGAGTCAGCGACCAGTTGCTGCGCATCGAAGTGCACGACAGCAGCCCGGTACTGCCTGAACATCGCTATCCGGATCACGACAGCGACACGGGGCGGGGGCTCCTGCTGGTCTCCGCGTGCGCTGATGGCTGGGGCGTCGACCGGCACGTCGACCACAAGGTCGTGTGGGCCGAGTTCAAGATCGATGCCCCGGTCACGATGAAGGTGATCCCGTGCTGACGCCTGCAAGCCCGAGTGGTCTCTGGGTGCCCGCGGCGCCCAAAGCCGGCGTCACCGTCCCTCTCACCGTCCGTACCTGGATCGGTGCCGACCCAGGCGGTCACGCGATTGTCTTCACCCTCCTGGCGCATCCGCCCGCGCGCTGGCCCGATGCCACTTTTGCAGGCATTCGCCGGTGCATGACGGCCTCCGCCCTCGCTGCCGGACTCCGTACACCTGATCAACCCATCGTCGACCTGGGCACCTGCCTGCCTGCCTCGCCCTGCCCACGCACGAGCACTTGAGGAGGCTGCTTCTCACCCGCCCCGAGGCCGCGCTCGTCGTCGGCCTGGCGCCGCTCGACGTTCATGCCGCCGAGGACGAAGGCGACCGCTATATCGACCGCTGCCTTCATCAGGGCGACCTTATGGTCGGCCGCGTGCACGCCGAGTGCGTGGTGGCGGGGCGGCCGTCGGACAGGAGCTGACGACGCCGGACATGCCCGTAAGTGACTGCAGGCGCAGCGCGTCCAACGCCAGCGCCTCGCTGCACACCACCACGCCGTACGGCGCCATTGATCGAGCGGAGTCGGTACTCCATGACGGCCGCCTTCAGATCCCCACCGCCCAGGGAAGAAGCCCATGCACGAACTGATCGCCAGCCCGTTCCTCGACGAGTACCTCGTCCTTTGCCCCGGCGACGACAACGGGGTACAGATTCCGCTCGTCCGGTACCTCGAACTGAGCAAGGCCGCGAGCACAGGCGCAGATGTTCCGCCCTGGTTCGTCGACGGCGCGCGTGGGGGCTCGACCTCCCCGCACACCGTCCTCTACGCGACAGCGTCCTCGTGCGCACCCTGCCCCCGTACGGCATGGCGCGCGCGTCGTACGAGATCAACAAGGGCTGCGACTACGACTGCCCGCACTGCTACCTCGGGCTGAAGCGGTTTGAGGGGATGCCATGGGCCGACAAGGTCCGGCTGCTCGACATGATGAGCGAGGCCGGCGTGCTCTGGATTCGATCACGGGCGGCGAACCGCTGATCGATAGTCACCACCCATACTTCGATGCCGCCGTTCGAACAACGTTGCACGGCTGGTCAGGAACGCGAAGCTCCCTCTCGGGGTTCATGGTGTGGCCAATTGTCACGCGGGAGGCGTGGGTAAGCCGAAGCCGGCAAGTGGTTGTCCCGGCTCCAAATGTTCACCTAGCATTTGTTTTCCGTGCCGTAAGAATTGTTGAACGGTTCATGCTGCTTTGTGGCTGCGCGGTCGCCTGAATCGCATGAGTAAGGACGGGTGGGGAATGGTCCATTTCTGGCGATGCAGCTGCACATGTCTGTCGCGATCATTTGGCGGCACGCGCAAACGTGGCGGCCATCCGGCCTGAGTCGCTGCACGGTCGCGGCGTAATCGCACTTGCGAAGAGAGCGGATTCCGGCGACCTTCCGGGGTGAGCCGTGTACGTGATCGCGCAGGGCGTTTGCGCAGGTCAAAGTCTGCGGCTCTCTGCTTTCTTTGCGTGCCCTTGAGCCGATAATCGTTGTTCTTTGAAGTAAGTGATCCTTACGCTCCTCTGAACTCGGACATGATCCCCATCGGGGATGAAGTCCATAAACCCATAGGGGGGTTCACAGGTGTTGCAAACCAGACGCACCCGGCACAGACCCTTGGCGTTCGCCGTCGTGCTCTTCTCGGTACTCGCATGGCTCGGCTTGGGGAGCCTGACGCACGCGGGTGCCACGACCGCCTCCAGCGGTGACTTCTTCCCCGTCTCGCCGTCTTCCAAGATCGTCGACACCCGATCGTCTCTCGGCGTCAGCACGGCGCTCGGCGCAGCCTCCACGACCTCTTTCCAGGTTGCGGGTGTGGGCGGGGTGCCTTCCTCCGGAGTGTCAGCCGTATCTCTGGTCGTCAAGGCGGTGAACGCCACCTCCTCGGGCAGCTATCTGGAAATGTGGCCCGACGGAACGACCAAACCCGCTCCCGGTTCCACGGTCAACTTCTCAAGCGGCGACACCACGAGCAACGCGGCGATCGTCGCGGTCGGGTCGGACGGGAAGATCGACGTCTACAACTCCAGTGGCACCGTTGACCTGGTCGTAGACGTCAGCGGGTACTTCACCGCCGCCGGCGGCGCCACCTCGCCCGGCGGATACGTTCCCGTCGAACAAGCACGGATCCTGGACACCCGCAACGGAACGGGGGCCCCGGAAGCGCAAATCGCTCCCGGTGGCACGCTGAACGTCCAGATCGACGGGGTGGCCGGAGTCACCGACGAAGCGTCCGTCTACGCGAACCTCATCGTTCCCGCGTCCGGCGATGACGGGAGCTTGTACGCCTACGCCACCGGCGGTTCGACCGGGCAGCCGGTCATGGACTACAAGAGTGTCACCACTTCGCAGGGCGCGGTCATCCCGGTCGGAACGAACGGCCAGATCACCCTCAAGAACGGGTCGTCCACACAGTCCATCGATGTCGTTCTGGACGTCTACGGCTACTTCACCGAAGCTCCCTCGAACGGCGGCGCCTTCACCGCCGTCCAGGACCGCTTGCTGGACACCCGCTCATCCACGGCAATCCCGGCCGGCGGCAGCATCAGCGTTGCGGTGGCCGGCAACGACGGCATCCCGACGACCTTCGGTGCCGCGGCGCTCAATCTGACCGCGACCGGCCAGCAGAAATCCGGCTATCTGCGAGTGTGGCCCACTGGGCAGACCATGCCGACCATCACCTCGGTGGACACCTTCCAAGCCGGTACCTCAACCTCCGACCTGGTGATCGCCCAACCCGGGACGCAGGGCGCGGTGAGCATCTACAACGGCAGTTCCGGCACCATCCAGCTCATCGTCGACCTGGAGGGCTGGTTCTCCACCGATCAGGTCACCGCGACACCCGACCCCACCGACACCGCGCCCGACCCCACCGCGAGCGATCCAGGCCCCAAGCCCACCGGGGCAGTCGCCGTCTCCGCGGCTCCCACGGTGAGCGACACCCCGACGCCCACGGTGAGTTCCGCCTCCGGTGGGGCAGCGGTGTCAGGCGCCTTCACCAACGCTGCGGGCACGGGTCTGCCGAACCTCACGGTGACTCTCACTGCGCCGGACGCCCTGACCGACGACACCAGCGGCGAGACCACGCTGCCGGTCGTCGGTACCGCGACCACCACCTCGGACGGCAGTTGGACGTACTCCCTGCCGGATCCCCTGCCGAGCAGCCTGCAGGCACTTGCCGACGCCAACAACGGCGTCCTCAACCTGGCCGCCACCGTCAACGGCTACACCAGTGACGGTAAAGCGATGACGGCGACCGACAACGTCAGCGCCGGGGTGGCCGAGGGGTCATCCACGACGCAGGCGGCCCAGGACGTGCAGACCTACAGCACTCCGCACACCCTGGCGCTGAACCTCGACACCGTCACCACGACGACGGATACAGCCGCCGATTCGGACACGGTCTCCAGCCTCGCCCAATCGATCGCGGACTCCGCCGACCCGGACGGCGACACATCAGCCCTGCCGACCTATCAGACCGCGACCGGCAGCACGAGCACGTATGCCGCCAACATTGTCGACGGCGTCGACTACAGCAGCGTCATCCCTATGGACAACCCGTGCAGCGTCAGCTCGAAGATCCTTAAGAAGGAGGTCGCTTACACCACCGTCGGTGAGGCCCATGCCTACTGGGACGCTGAGGCGAGCTTCGATTACAGCAACACCATGTCCAGTCAGATCGGCGTCGCCACCAGCACTGACGGCAAGGGCTGGACCATCTCCGGCAGTGTCAGCGAGACCAAGACCACCGGACACTCCACCGGATATGCGGGGAAGGGTCCATACTTTGCCCGCCAGTGGCGCGTGCCCATCAACTACGCCAAGGTGCGCAACACGGTGACCTGTCTGCACGGCGGCGGCTACACGTCCTACGAAATCCGCCCTCTCGGCTACAAGATCCCCGCAGGCGGCTACGTGGGCACGTACGGCAAGTCCGTTACCAAGTACGACGGGTACCACGGTTGGCTGGCGGCCCATGCCGACCGCCGGGGCATCGTGAAGGCCGGGACGTACTTCTCTCTGTCGTCGGGAAGTTCCATGACCTACACCGTGGGGGCCACCGTATTCGGCTTCGGTATCTCCTCTCAGACGATGTACAACGGCACCCACACCCAGAAGATCCAGGCCGGCAACAAGGCAGGAGATCACGATATCTGGGGAGCAAAGGGAACGCTCTATGGCAAGCCCGGCACTTTTTACTCGTTCTAGCCGACTGCTGATGGCGGGCTTCGCCACGGCTGTCCTGGCTTCCTGCGCGGGTCCGGCGAGTTCCACACCGGCAACGGGTCACGCTCTCGCGGCGGCGGGCCCTCCCGCTGCCGGAGTCCTGGGCGTCCCGAACGCCCAAATCGGAACCACCTGGAGATTCGCCTTCCCGCTGTTCGTCAACAACTCGAAGACCACGGTCCATGTCACATCGGTACGGTTGGACAACGTTCCAACCGGTGCGCTGGTCGAGGGATATCCCCTCTACTCGATGAAGGACACGAACGGATACATCCTGGACAGCATGGAGGGGGATAAGAACGTTCCAGGATCCAGGGACATGACCAAAATGCCAAACTATTCCGTAAACCCGTCGTGATACGGAGTCATCAAGACAGTGGTGACTACTACTTCATGGTCAGGGTCAAGATTGTCGGGCGTATCAAGAAGCACCTCAGCGGCTGCCACGTGAACTACACACAGGGCACCAAAAAGTACACCCAGAAGGTGCACTGCGAGTACGCACTCGACATGAAGTAACCGCCGGCACGAACCAGCAACAAGCGCCACATGTGCTGTGCCGTTGTTGCCTCCTGTCCGGAGGCAACAACGGCACAGCGTCACGCAAGCCGGTATTCCTCACGCCTGCACGATCGGCTCCCGCGTGAACAGCGCCCCCAGCGTCGGCGCGTTCACCCTGCGGTCGGCCAGGCGCAGGCCCTCCCACACCGTGACCTGGTTCGCGGTGAGGACCGGCTTGCCCAGTTCCTTCTCCAGGGCGGGGATGTGGGCCGCCGTGTGCAGGGCCGTGTCCGGGAGGAGGAGCGCGTCCGCGTCGGGGCGGTCGGCGTCCCGTGCCAGCAGGAAGACCTCCGCCTCGCCCCAGGTGCCGACCTCCGCGGCCGTGACGATCCCGGCCCCGCGGACCGACGTCACCTCCAGGCCGGCCGCGCGCAGGAAGTCCGCGAAGAGCCCGGCCACGTCCTCGGGGTAGGTCGCGCCGACCGCCAGCCGCCGCACGCCCAGCTCCCGTGCCGCGTGCACGAAGGCGAAGGACGTCGAGGAGGCCGGCATGCCCGCGCTCAGCGCGAGGGTGCGGACCTGCTCGTGGGCGCCCTCCCAGCCGTACACGAAACTGCCGCTGGTGCACGCCCAGACCACGGAGTCCGCGCCCGCCATGCGCAGTTCCTCGACGCCGGCCCCGAGCCGCTCGGCCGAGCCCATCTCCAGCAGGGCGTCGACCCGGTGCGCGTCCGTGCCGATGTCGGTGTGGACGACGTCGAGCCGGATGTCACTGCCCAGGAGCTGCTCGATGCGCGGGTAGTCGTCCTCGGCGGAGTGCCCCGGGTAGAGGAATCCGAGTGCGGTCATGGCCTGCCTTCCTGCTGCTGTTCACCGTCCGGGAGTTCCGGCAGTACGGGACCGGAGCGCGCCGCCGGATCGATCAGCGCCTGATACGGCCCTACCGCCCGGGTACCCAGCCGGGCCAGCGCGGCCCACATCGTCACCTGGTTGGCCGAGATCACCGGAATGCGCAGTTCGGCCTCCAGCTGCGGGATGACGTCGTACGTCGGAAGGTTGGTGCAGCTGATGAAGAGCACGTCGGCCGAGCGCCGGACCGCCTTGTGCGCCATGGCGACCACATCGCGGTACGGGACCTTCCAGATGTGCCGGGTCAGGCCCATGTAGGCGCAGCCGGTGACCTTCGCGCCGGCCTCGGCGACGTACTCCTCCAGCGCCCGGGTCACCGAGACGGTGTACGGCGTGACGAGCGCGACCCGGCGTGCTCCGAGCGCCGCCAGTGCCTCCAGGAGCGCGCCCGAGGTGGTGATCGAGGGGACGGCGCCCGCGCGCGTCATCGCCGCGCACATCGCCCGCTCGCCGGCGATCCCGCCGACGAAGCTGCCGGAGGTGCAGGCGTAGGCGACGACCTCGGGTGTGATCGCGGTCAGCGTGCGGACCGCGTCGTCGAGCGTTTCGTGCTCGCTGACCAGCCGGGCCAGGTCGAGGCTCACCTCGACCGGCACGAACGGGGTCCGGGTCAGGTGCAGCGAGACCTCGTCGGGCACCCAGCGCCACAGCTCGCGGTCCAGCGCGAAGTCGAAGGGGGCGACCACTCCGACGCCGCGCTGCGGCCGGGGTCCACCAAGGAAGGAAACGTCCATGACGGACACCGCCCTCACAGTGAGAAAGAGGTGAGCAACGGACCGTACGCAACGCCCGTGTTGACGAAGGTAGGTTCGGGTGCGAGCGTGGTCAAACCTCGCATGTCAGACGGCCGCCACGCACCCGGAATCGAGCCCTCCTGCATGACCGTCCCCACCCTCCTCGTCCTGGACGCCGAACCCCTCCCCCGCCTCGGCAGACTCACCGGGCGCGCCCGTATCGAGCACGCGGACGCCTCGACGCTCGCCGAGCGGCTGCCGCACGCCGACGTCCTGCTGGTGTGGGACTTCGCGTCACGGGCGGTACGGAGCGCCTGGCCGGGCGAGGGGCCCCGGCCGCGCTGGGTGCACACGGCGAGCGCGGGCGTGGACCATCTGATGTGTCCGGAGCTCGCCGCCTCCGACACGGTCGTCACCAACGCGCGCGGCATCTTCGACCAGCCCATCGCCGAGTACGTCGCCGCCCTCGTCCTGGCCATGGCCAAGGACCTGCCGACCACCTGGGAGCTGCAGCGGGCGCGCACCTGGCGGCACCGTGAGTCGCAGCGGGTGGCGGGCACCCGCGCGGTCGTGGTCGGCTCGGGGCCGATCGGCCGGACGATCGCCCGCACCCTCAAGGCCCTCGACATCACCACGGCCCTCGTCGGCCGCACCCCGCACACCGGCATCCACGGCCCCGACGACCTCAACCGCCTCATAGCCCGCGCCGACTGGGTGATCGCGGCGGCCCCGCTGACCGAGCAGACCTACGGCATGTTCGACGCGCGCCGCTTCGGCGTGATGCAGCCCTCCGCCCGGTTCATCAACATCGGGCGCGGCGGTCTGGTGGTCGAGGACGCGCTCGCCGAGGCACTGGCCAAGCGGTGGATCGCGGGCGCCGCCCTGGACGTCTTCGAGCACGAACCCCTCACCCCGGACAGCCCGTTGTGGGAGGTCCCGGGCCTGATCGTGTCCCCGCACATGAGCGGCGACACGATCGGCTGGCGGGACGAACTCGGGACGCAGTTCGTGGAGTTGTACGAGCGGTGGGCGGCGGGCCGGCCGCTGGTGAACGTGGTGGACAAGAAACGCGGGTACGTACCTGGACGCTGAGCCGCCGAACCGCTGAACCGCCGAGCGCTGGAGGGCAGATGACGGACGCCGACCTGACCGGGCTGACCGCCGTACGACTCGTCGAGGGGTACCGCAAGGGAGAGTTCAGTCCGGAGGAGGCCACCCGCGCGGTGCTGGAACGCGCCGAGCGGATCCAGCCGGAGGTGAACGCCTTCGTGCGGCTGCTGGCCGAGGAGGCGCTCGCGCAGGCCCGGGAGTCGACCGAGCGGTGGCGGCGCGGGGAGCCCAAGGGACTGGTGGACGGGGTCCCGACCACGGTGAAGGACATCATCCTGCTGCGCGGCGCACCGACGCTCAAGGGCTCCAAGACGATCTGGGAGAAGGGGAGTTGGGACGAGGACGCCCCTTCCGTCGCCCGGTTGCGCGAGCACGGCGCGGTGTTCGTCGGCAAGACCACGACCCCGGAGTTCGGGTGGAAGGGCGTCACGGACTCGCCGCTGTCCGGGGTGACCCGCAACCCGCACGACCCGTCGCGTACCGCGGGCGGCTCCAGCGGGGGCGCCGCGGCGGCCGTGGCGCTCGGTGCGGGGCCTCTGGCTCTCGGCACCGACGGGGGTGGCAGTGTCCGTATCCCGGCCGCCTTCTGCGGGATCTTCGCGCTGAAGCCGACGTACGGGCGGGTGCCGCTGTATCCGGCGAGCGCGTTCGGGACGCTCGCGCACGTGGGGCCGATGACCCGGGACGCGGCGGATGCGGCGCTGCTGCTCGACGTGATCGGGGCGCCGGACGCGCGGGACTGGTCGGCGCTGGACGCGGCGCCGGGGCCGTTCTCGACCGGGCTCGCGGCGGGCGTGCGCGGACTGCGGATCGCGTATTCCCCCTCGCTCGGCGGGCAGGTGGCCGTGCAGCCGCAGGTCGCGGCGGCCGTGCGGCGCGGGGTGGAGCGGCTGGCGGAGCTCGGCGCGTACGTCACCGAGGCCGACCCGGACTTCACCGACCCGGTGGACGCCTTCCACACCCTGTGGTTCTCCGGGGCGGCGAGGGTGACCCAGCAACTGGGGCCGCATCAGCGGGAGTTGCTGGACCCCGGGCTGAGGGAGATCAGCGGGATCGGCGCCCGCCACTCGGCACTCGACTATCTCGCCGCGGTGGACGTCCGTATGGACCTCGGCCGCCGGATGGGCGCCTTCCACGAGTCCTACGACCTCCTCGTCACCCCGACCCTGCCGATCACGGCGTTCGAGGCGGGCGCCGAGGTGCCGAAGGGGTCCGGCTTCCGCCGCTGGACGGGCTGGACGCCGTTCACATACCCCTTCAACCTGACCCAGCAGCCGGCGGCGACCGTCCCGGTGGGGGTGGACGCGGACGGTCTGCCGGTCGGCCTCCAGCTGGTGGCCGCCCGGCACCGGGACGACCTGGTGCTGCGGGCGGCGCACGCGCTGTTCGAGGCCGAGGCCGCGGGAACGTCGCGCTCTCCTTTGCATTTCGGCGCGGGCAGCGGACTGGCCGGGTCTTCCCCTTCCTAGCTCGGACCGGGGTGCGGTTGAGTGATCGGGGGTCTCGGGCGGAGCCCCAGGGAATAAAACGGAGAGTGCCTCCTGTTAGCCAGGCGCGCATGCGGCGTCGTACCAAACAGGAGGCATTCACCGTGACGGCAGACGAGATCCGCGGGACCGCGCTCGGCAGCGCCCCCGTCCCCCTCTCCGTACTGGACCTGGTGACGGTCGGCGCGGGCAGTACCGCCACCGACGCCCTGCGCACCAGCGTCGCGCTGTCCCGGTTCACGGAGTCCCGCGGGTTCCACCGCTACTGGGTCGCCGAGCACCACTCCATGCCCGGCGTCGCCTCCTCCTCGCCCGCCGTGATCCTGGCCCACCTCGCCGCCCACACCGACCGCATCCGGCTCGGCTCCGGCGGCGTGATGCTGCCCAACCACGCGCCCCTGGTGATCGCCGAGCAGTTCGGCACCCTGGAGGCGATGGCCCCCGGCCGCATCGACCTGGGCCTGGGCCGCGCCCCCGGCACCGACGGAGCCACCGCCGCCGCCCTGCGCCGCACCGACACCCTGAACGAGGGCGCCGACGACTTCCCCCAGCAGCTCGTCGAGCTGACCCGCTTCCTGGACGACGACTTCCCCGACGGCCACCCCTACCGCCGTATCCACGCGATCCCCGGCCCCATCCAGGCGACCACTCCCGGCGGCGTCCAGTCCCCGCACCGCCCGCCGGTCTGGCTGCTCGGCTCCTCCGGCTTCAGCGCCCGTCTCGCCGCCGCCCTCGGCCTGCCCTTCGCCTTCGCGCACCACTTCTCCGCGCAGAACACCGTCCCGGCCCTGGAGCTCTACCGCGAGTCCTTCCGCCCCTCCGAGGTCCTCGACGAGCCCTACGCCCTCATCGGCGTCTCCACCCTCGCCGCCGACGACGAGCGCGAGGCGCGCCGCCAGGTGCGGGCCACCGCCCTGAACATGATCCGGCTGCGCACCGGCCGCCCCGGTCTCTTCCCCGACCCGGACGAGGCCGAGAAGCACGAATTCACCCCGTACGAGGAGGAGTTCGTGCGGTCCTGGGGCGGCAACATCGTGCACGGCACCGCCGAGGAGGTCCGCGACGGCCTGGACGCCCTCCAGAAGCGCACCGGCGCCGACGAGTTGATGCTCACCTCGCACGCCCACCGCGGCGAACTGCGCCTGCGCTCCTACGAACTGATCGCGGACGCCTACGGGTTGCCGACCGCCGAGGTCTCGCTCGGCTGATTCCCCATCAGCTCGGAGATACGATCCGGCGACACCGGCCGCGAGTACAGCCACCCCTGGCCGGTGTCGCAGCCGATGCTGCGAAGCCGGGTGGCCTGCGCGGACGTCTCCACGCACTCCGCGGTGACGGTCAGCCCCAGCCGGTGGGCGAGCTGGATCATCGCCTCGACGACGACCTCGTCGGCCGGGTTCGGCGGCGCGGCCTCGTCGCTGCGGCCCTCGTACTGGAAGCCCCGTACGAAGGAACCGTCCAACTTCAGGACGGAGACCGGAAGTCGGCTCAGGTACGCCAGGTTCGAGTAGCCGGTGCCGAAGTCGTCGATCGCGATGCGCACGCCCATCTCGCTGAGCGCCTGCAGGGCCTGGAGGGGGCGGCCCGCCGAGCCCATCACGGCCGACTCCGTCAGCTCCAACTGGAGGAGATGCGGGGCGAGTCCGGTCTCCGCGAGGGTCTGTGCCACGTCCGCCACGAGGTCCGAGTCCCAGACCTGACGGACCGCCACGTTCACGCTCACGAACAGCGGCGGCTCGTCCGGGTGGTCGAGTTGCCAGCGGCGCGCCTGGCGGCAGGCGGTGACCAGGATCCAGCGGCCGAGCGGGACGATCGAGCCGTCCTCCTCGGCCAGTCCGATGAACCGATTCGGCGTCAGGACGCCGAACTGCGGGTGGTTCCAGCGGATGAGCGCCTCGACGCCGTTGACCCGTCCGTCCTCCATGCCGACCAACGGCTGGTACTCCAGCACGAATTCACCGCGCTCGATGGCGGGGCGCAGGGTGGAGGCGAGGGCCTGGCGGGTCATGCGGTGGGCGTTGCGCTCCGGGTCGAAGAGCGTCCAGCGGTCCTTGCCGTCGGCCTTCGCCCAGTAGAGCGTCGTATCGGCGGCCTGCATCAGGGCGGTTGGCGTGGTGCCCGCCGCATGCCGTTCGACGACCCCGATCGACGCGGACACCGACAGCCGCTGCCCGGCGAGGTCGAACGGCGCCTGCACGGCCTTCAGTACGGACTCGGCGAGGTCGGCCAGCTGCTCCGTGCCCGTGGAGTCCTCGACCAGCAGCGCGAACTCGTCGCCGCCCAGTCTCGCCACCAGCGGCGCGCTGGCTCTGGCGTAACCGGCCTCGTCGGCGCACCGGGTGAGGCGTTCGGCGACGGCGGCGAGCAGCCGGTCGCCGACCCGGTGGCCGAGCGTGTCGTTGATCGCCTTGAAGCCGTCGAGGTCCAGATAGCACAGGCCGATCCGCCCGGTCCCGCTCTCCTCGTACGAGCCCGCCTCCAGCGCGGCCGTCAGCCGCTCGAAGAACAGTGTGCGGTTGGGCAGCCGGGTCACCGGGTCGTGCATCTGCAAGTGCCGCAGCCGGCCCTGGAGTTCGCGCTGGGCGCTGATGTCGGTGACGGAGAGCAGGATGCCGTCCTCCGGCCCGGGCAGGGGGGTGACGGTGACCTGGACCCAGACCGACTGGCCGTCGGGGTGCTTGAGCCGCCGGGTGCAGCGCAGGCGGGCCTCGCGGCCGCGCAGCACCTCGCAGTAGGCGTGCCAGGTGCGCGCGTCGGACGCCAGGTCCACCAGGTCCGCGCCGATCCGCCCCACCAGCGCCGCGGCGGGGCTGCCGAGCAGCGCGCCGAAGCCGTCGTTGGCGGTCACCACCAGACCCTCGCGGTCGACGACCGCCATGGCGAGGGGCGCGGCCGCGAAGACCGAGCGGTACGGCGGTGGTTCGGCACCGACGGCCGCGTAGATGTCACTCTCTGTTACGGCGCCCCGGTCGAGGTCTGCCGCGGGCGCCGGCCCTTCGGACGTTCCGCTCACCGCTAGCTCCCGCAGTGCACTCGATCGCTGTCCGTGCAGGAAAGTGTGCCGATCATAGAGGCAGACCCGAGGGCCTTCCAGCCACCATCCAGTGTCCCGGATGGAGCGGCACTTCTGACAGATCGTTTCTGCCCGCAGCTGGGCGGGTTCTTGGGCCCCCCGACCACTTGTGACGTTCCGTGAGCGATTCGGGGGTGTCGGGCCTGACGGCCTTTCGGGTGGCTCACTCTTCTGGGGCAGACAAACAGGGCGTAGTACGACAATCCAACACAGGCTGGGTGCGGTGTCCCGCGAACCGCTCCCGGAGGTCCCTGTGCCGCGTCAGTTCCCCCTCAAAACCTTCAGGGGCTCCCGACTGCGCAGCACGGCCGCCGTGTGCACCACCCTGTCCGCACTCGCGGCGACCTCGCTGATCACCGGCCCCTCGGTGGCCGAACCCTTCTCCGCCGGCCCCTGCGCCCTCCAGCGGACCGAGGCCCACCACTCGGAGGGCCTCGACACCTGGAACACCGCCTATCCGCGCCCGGTCCGCCGGCTGGACGCGGTGATGGTCTTCCTGTCCTTCCCGGACTCGGCCCCGCGCACCACCCCGGCCCAGCTGACCGCCGATCACTTCCCGGCCACCAGCCGCTTCTTCGAGCGCGCCTCCTACGGCAGGTTCACCCTGCGCCCGCATCCGCTCTGGCACTGGATCCGGATGCCGAAGCCCTCCACCGCGTACGCCATACAGCGCGACTGGAGACCCGAGGACCGCGCCGCCTACCTGCGCGACGCGCTCGCCGCGGCCGATCCCGAGGTCGACTTCTCCCGCTACGACGTCGTCTACTTCGTCGCCGACCCGGACGCGCCCGGCGTGGACTCGGACGCCACCAAGGTCGTCAACCTCGACACCCCGCTGCGGGCCGACGGCACGGACGTGCGCCGGGTCGTCACCGTCTTCGAGAAACACCCGCCGGACCGGCTGGTCCTCGCCCACGAGACCGGCCACGTCTTTGACCTGCCCGACCTCTACCACCGGCCGGTGGACGGCAAGGGCGACTGGGACACGTACGTCGGCGACTGGGACCTGATGGGCAGCCAGTTCGGACTGGCCCCCGACCTCTTCGGCTGGCACAAGTGGAAGCTGGGGTGGCTGGAACCGCGCCAGGTGGTGTGCGTACGGGACCCGGGCACCACCCGGCTGACGCTGGAGCCGCTCGGCGCGGGACCGGGCCTGCCGGTGACGGGCGCAGCCGGTGCGCCCGCCTTCGGGCTCGGCCACGGCACCAAGCTCGCGGTCGTACGCACCGGCCCCGACAGCGTGCTCGCCTTCGAGGCGCGCGGCCCGGTCGGCAACGACGCGGCGACCTGCCGTTCCGGCGTCCTCGTCTACCGCGTCCGCAGCGGCGCCCAGTCCGGCGACGGCCCCGTCCAGGTGATCGACGCCCACCCGCACACCGAGGCCTGCTGGGAGAACTCCGTCTACCCGCCCCTGGCCGACGCCCCGGTCGCCCTCGGCGAGAGCTTCACGGTGCCGGGCACGAAGGTGCGCGTGGAGGCGGAGGGGCGGACGGCTTCGGGGGCGTGGACGGTGAAGATCACGGTGGGGTGAGTGCGGGCAGGCCCGGCTGGCGGAGCGTCAGGCCGGCACTGTCTCCCTCAGCGAGGCGAGCAGTTCGGTTCCGTCGGGGACGCCCAGTCCGGTGCAGGCGTCCCAGCCGGGGCCGGCCCGGAAGTCACCGTTCGAACCCACCGTGATGTCCCGGAACCCGCGGGTGGTGTGTCCGGGTGTGACGTCGGCGTACAGCAGAGGCTGGAGCAGGCCGATCGGCCGGCCGAGCGCCTCGACCAGTCGGCAGGTCAGCGCCGCCCAGAGCGGGGCGACGGCGCTGGTGCCACCTATGACCAGTTGCTGACCGTCCACCAGCACCAGGTAACCGGTGGCCGGGTCGGCGACGCCCGACACATCCGGAACGCCACGGCCGGGCGCGCCTCCGTCGGTCGGCACGCCGGCGTTGGTCTGCCAGGCCGGAAGGCTGAACGCCTCGCTGACTCCGCCGCCGGTGGCGCCGCCTCCGTGGCCGCCCCACACCCTTTCGCTGTGCACGGCCCCGGTGCCGGGGTCGGCGTCCAGGCGGGTGCCTCCGCAGGCCAGGGCGTGCGGGCTGGACGCCGGGAAGTCGGTGTGCGGCAGGCCGTCGCCGACACCGTCCTCGCTGCCGTCGTCACCGGCCGCGACGCACACCGTCACACCGAGCGCCGCTGCGTCGGCGAGGGCCTCGTCGAACACCGTGCGGGCCTGATCGGTCCAGAAGATCTCCGGCATGCCCCAGCTGATGCTCAGCGCGGCCGGCGTCGGGGTCGCGTGGACGGCGGTGCTCACCGCGTCGACGAAACCCTGGTCGTCGTTGTGCGCGAAGTACACCTTCTGGTGGGCGCCGGGTGCCATCGCGCCCGCGACCTCGATGTCCAGCAGCACTTCCCCGTCGGCGCCGTCCGGATCCGCGCCCGGCACGTTGTGGCCGGTTCCGACGCTCACCATGGTCACCAGGGGTGTCGGCACGCCGAGTGAGGTGAAGTACGTCTCCAGTTCGGCGGGGTCGGCGCCGCCGCCCAGTTCGACGACGGCCAGGATCTGGCCACTGCCGTCGGTGCCGGGCGGGAACCTGTACACCTTGGCGAGCTCGTTCGGTTTGTACGAGGTCCGGTGGCTTCGGGCGTGGGCGCGCCGCAGCCGGGGGCGGGCCTGGGGCCGGTCGTCCAGTCCGAGCACGGCGATGACCACGCCGTCCAGCTCGGCGGGCACATGCAGCGGGCCCTCGCGGTGACGGTGCTCGATGGGCGCCCCGCCCGTGGGGTCCGGGCTCGACGCCCGGGACAGCCGGACCCCGAAGGCCGCGGCCATCTCGTCCGCGGTACCGGTCACCTTGGCGCGCCGGGATGCCAGGTCGACATGGGTGACCCGCAGGCCATGGCGACCCAGCACCTCGCGCACCAGGTCCGCGTCGGCCGGGTCGGCGCCGTACTGCTGGGCCAGCTCGGCCTGCGAGATCGTTCCGGTCCCGACGATCAGATCGTGGGGGACCTCCGCTCGGCGGCGCAGCACGACCATGGCCTCGATGGGCGTCGAGCCGTCAACGGGGCCGACGCGGCGTGCCTTTGGCGCGGCGGAGCGTTCACTGCCAGGAAGGGTGACAAATTGGTCGCTCATATCACAATTGTCGCCCTGGGGCGCAGCGACTCGCACATCGAAGGGCCCGCCGACGCTCTGGCCGAACCCCGTCGCCAAAACGACCAAGGGCGCTCTCCCGAAAGGAGAACGCCCTTGGTTGCAGATGGTGCGCCGCCAGGGACTCGAACCCCGGACCCGCTGATTAAGAGTCAGCTGCTCTAACCAACTGAGCTAGCGGCGCCTGCTGACGTCGTAGACCTTAGCATCCTGATCCGGAGAGGACGAAATCGATATCCGTACGGCCGCGCGGGCCGCCCGCACGGCCGCCCACAGCAGGATTTCCGGGCCCGGGAGCCAGGGGTGGCGGGTGTCCGGGGCGACCAGCCAGCGGCAGTCGGCGGAGGTCGGCGCGGGGGTGCCGAGCAGGGACGGGACGGTCACCGCGTCGCCGTTGCCGTGGCAGAGCAGCGGCGGGATCGCGCCGGTGCGGCCGAACTCCTCCCACTGCAGCAGCGAGGGCAGCCGCTGGGCCGTGCCGGGCGCGGCGAAGAGCAGCATCCGGCCCCGGAACGCGGCGACGGGGCCGGACCCGGGGCCGTCGTCCCACAGGCGGTCGATCATCCGGCGGCCGAAGACCGCGGGGGCGTTGACGACGTCGAAGACGGCACCGCAGGGCAGGACGACCGGGGCCTCGGGGCGCTCCTCCCAGAGGGCGAGCGTGCTGCGCGGATACGTTCCTGCGGAGGCGAGCCAGGAGGCTCCGTCCGGGGTGACACCGCTGATGTCGAAACGGTCGCTGCTCATGGCATCTACATCTACCGGGCGTGAACGTTCCGTTCCTGAGAGTTGCCGGAATTCGGGACAACGGCGGGCGGGGAGGGGTATCTTGCCCACCTGGCATATGCCAGACCGAAATGATGCGTGTTCACACCGGGTCGGCCGAGCCGTGGCCGCCCTCCGCGCCGCTGAGCAGGTCGCGGCCGAACTCGACCATCTTCTTGGCGTAGTCCTCGGTCCACTCGGCGCGCTCGGCGATGTCCGCGGGCGTCAGCCGGTCGAAGCGACGGGGGTCGGCGAGCTGCGCGGCGGCCATCGCCTGGAACTCCACCGCTCGGTCCGCCGCGGCGCGGAAGGCGAGCGTCAGCTCCGTCGCGCGGGCGAGCAGGGCGCGGGGGTCGTCGATCGACTCCAGGTCGAAGAAGTGCTCGGGATCGGCCGCCACCTCCGCGGGCTCGAAGAGCAGGGGCGCGGGGCGCAGCCGCGGTTCGTTCCGACGCGGCGTCTGCTCCGCCATGTCTTCTCCTCCTCGTTGGTTCACGCTCGCGGGTTCACGGGCCACCGTCCATTGTCTCGCGCCCGTGCAAGAGGGCCGCGAGACCGCAGAAATCCCACCCCCGGCCCCCCCGCCTCCGCCCTCTCAAGGCGCCCAGGCGACCCGATGTTCCCCCAGCCGCGCCAACACCGCGTGATTCGCCTCCCAACCGTCCGGGCTGTATTCATTGGCCGCCTCCGGCGGCGTGCCGGCCTCCGTCCGGCGAATGGGCGGTGTTACGGCTGGCATCGCTGGTTCGCTCACCCCGGCCAGCTCACCCGATGTTCCCCGAGCCGCGCCAACACCGCGTGATTCGCCTCCCAACCGTCCGGGAACTTCACGAGGGTTCCCAGCTGGACCGGTTCCGTGGACGGGTAGTCGTCCAGGAGGTCGGTCACGCCTGCTCGGCAGATCACGATGCAGGCGTGCCGGTGGCGGGAGGCCAGGACGCACAGGCGACCCGTCTCCAGGTGGAACGCCGTGGCGTCGGGGCGGCCGGAGAGCGGGTGCAGGACGACCGTGACGTCGTACTCGCGGCCCTGGAGGCGGTTGGCCGTGTCGACGGTGACTTCCGTGACGCCGAGTTCCGCGAGGGCCGCGCGGACCGAGGACGCCTGGTCGCGGTGGGCCGTACCCACGGCGATGCGGTCGGCGGTGAGCGGGGCGGGGTCGGCCGAGCGCTCCGATGTCGCCGCGCCGCCTCGGTCCAGCAGGCGTCGTACCACCGTCGCCACCGCCCGTACCGCCTCCGGGTCCGTGCGCGGGGTGTGCCGGGCGGGCAGCTCCAGCAGGCCCCAGCCGGACTCCGCGGCCTCGTCGATGACCCGGTCGGGGCCCGAGCCGTCGGACGGGACGGCGAAGGTGAGCCGGCGGTCGTCGTGGCCCGTGCCGCTGCGGAACGGCGTGTACGGGTAGAACGCGTCCGAGACCAGCGGCGCCGCCGACGCCGGCAGCCGCCACGAGACCGGGAGGCGGTGCTGCGGCAGCTCGGGGTTGTGGGCCAGGAGGGTGGTGACCGCGGAGGCCGACGGGTCGTACGACAGCCCCGCCCACTGCTCGCTGCCGACGATCGCGAACGGGTCGAGCTGGCCCGGGTCGCCCACGAACAGCGCCCGCTCGAAGAGGCCGGCCACGGCCAGCAGCGAGTCCGAGCGCATCTGGTACGCCTCGTCGACGATCGCGTGCCGCCACGGCTCGTCGACCTTCACATGCGCCCACTTGGCGGCCGTGGAGATCACCACCGAGAGGCCGGTGAGCTCGGCCGCCTTCGCCGACTTGCGTACGTTCGGCAGGTCGTCGAGCGCCTTGTCGTACGGGTCGGCGTCACTGCTGTGCAGCCGGCCGACCGGCAGCTCCGGGTTCTTCTCGGCGAGCCGCAGTACGAGGTCGTCGACCTGGGCGTTCGTCTGCGCGACCACCATCAACGGGCGCCCCGCGTCGGCCAGTTCGAGCGCGGCCCGTACGACGAGCGTGGACTTGCCGGCGCCGGGCGGGGAGTCCACGACCACGCCCCGGTGGGTGCCGTGCAGGGTGTCGTGGAGGATCTCGGCGGTGGCGCGGGAGGCCTCGGCACCGGGGTCGAAAGCGCCGGGGCGGGAGGCGCCGGGGCCGGAAAGGTCGGTCACAGGACGTCCTCCGCGGTCACGGGGTCGGCGGACTCGGGCGCGGCGGCGGTCCCACCGGGCGGCCCTCCGTGCGTCCACGGCGTCGCCTCCGGGTCGGGCAGCTTGGGGCCGCCGCGCTGCTCGTGCTCGAAGAGCGTGAAGCAGAGCCGGTCGCCCTTCTCGGGCACGGACCCTGCCTCGGGCTCCTTGCCGCGGCCCATCTTGTCGAGGACACGCAGCACCACCACGGCGCCGTCCTCCTCGTAGCCGACGAACTCCGCCGACTGCGGCTTCCCGTCCAGCGTGCGGTACACCTTCGCCCGCTCGCCCAGATGCGGCCGGTCGTCCGTCCGTACGGTGACCAGCGGGCGCGGGCTGGGCCGCTTGCTCTCGCTGTACGCCATCACCACGTCCGTGACCTCGCCCGCGAACGCCTCCCCGGACAGCCGCCGCCCGGCCATCACCAGCGGATCGTCGAGGGCCTCCTGCGCCTCCAGGCGGGCCTGCTCGCGCTCGCGCGAGGCCAGCTTGTTCGCGGCGGTCACCGCGTCGTCGCGGCGCGGCTGCGGGGGCTCGCCGGCCGTGATCCGGTCGCGGTGGGCCGTGAACGACCAGCGGTCGCGGGTCCACCGCTCCTCGACGTGCGCGCCGGCCGGCAGGGCCCGCAGCAGATCGATGCCGTCCCAGACCTTCTCCCAGGTCGGCCGGGTGCGGCTGTCGACGAGCTCACGGATCTCCCGCTCGGCGGCGGTCAGTTGACCGAGCCGGTCGTCGGCCTCCAGGCCGTCCTCGGCGGTGGCGAGGGCGGTACGCGCGCGGTCGTAGCGCTCGAAGGCCGGGGCGAGGAGCTTGTTGTCGAAGGCCGGGTCGGTGGCAGGGCCGGCGGGCGGGCACAGCAGCTGGCCGCGCGGGTCGCGGGCGAGCTCGGCGTGCAGCGCCGCCTCCGCGCCGGTCATGCCCTCCGGCGGGGCGATCCAGGCGAGCAGCGCGCCCAGGTGCTGGTCCTCCAGGTTCGACTGGCCCGTCGCCCAGTGCCGGGACAGGACGTCGGTCATCGCGAGCAGCAGCGACGAGCCGGGGACGCGGGCCCGCTCCCCGTAGTGCGTCAGCCAGCGGCCGAGCAGCGGCACGCGCGGGGGCGCGGGATACGGCGTCTCCGGGTCCTGCTCCGCCGTACGCCTGAAGCGCATGGAGCGGCCGAGGAGCCGTACGAAGTCGACGCCGGTGCGGCTGGGCACGATCAACTGCGGGGCGTCCGCGCACAGTTCGACCTCGACCTTGACCCGCTTACCGGTCTCGGGATCGGTCTCGTTGCGCTCGGCGGCCTCCACGTCCTCGGCGTACGTGTCGATGTACGGCAGCACGACGTCCGCGAGCTCGGCCAGGAACGCGAACCGCAGATCCCGGTCGCGCGGCTGCGGCACGACGAGCAGCCGCGGCGCGTCCCGCTCGGTCCCGACGAGCGCGCCGAGCGGGGCCCCGGCCTCACCGGCGGTGGTGAGCGGCACGAACACGAGGGGCCGGTCGGAGAGGTGCCGGTGCCGGACGGTCGCGGCGGGCTGGGCACGCCCGGCGGTGACGGCTTCGAGCCGGGCGAGGGTGGAGATCAGGGACATGGGGTGACCTCCGGGCGTTGGGGGGTCGCAGGGATGGGTGTAGTCATCGGACCGCACCTCCCGCCATCGCTGCTGCGAGCGCCTCCGCCCGCAGCCCCGCCGCCCGTCGCAGCGCCGCCACCGCCGGGTCCTCCGGGTCGCCGGTCTCGCCGCGGGCGGCCGACAGCACGTCCTCGGTCGTCGTCAGGCCGCCCAGTTCCGCGCGGATCGAGCGGCCCAGGGTCGTGACCGCTCCGGACTCGCGGGAGCGGGCTCGGCAGTGGAAGGCCAGTTCGCAGGCCGACAGGCACTCGGGGGCGTAGGTCGCGGGGACCGACTCGACCGCTGCCGTCAGCTCGGGCGTGGGCAGGTCCGGGGAGAAGCAGGTGCCGTCGGGGAGGGCGTCGGCGATGTCCTCGATGCGGGTGAGGCGGGCCAGCTGGCGGCCGGTGACCGCGCGCTGCTTGCGGACGTCGACGGCCGAGGCGGTCGGGAGGTTGGAGAAGTCCTTCGGGCAGACCAGGAGCACCCGGTGGCGTACCTCGGGGGCCGGGTCGAGGCGGGCGGCGACCTCCTCCAGTGCCAGCACGTACACCGCCGCCTGCCGGGCCGCCGCGCCCACCTTCGCCGGGTCGGCCGAACCGTCCAGCATCGGGAAGGACTTGATCTCGACGACCGTCCAGCTGCCGTCGGGGTGGACGACCACCGCGTCCGGCTCCAGGAAGGCGGGGGAGCCGGCCACGTCGAGCGCGAGCATCGGGTGGTCCAGCAGAGTCCAGGTGCCCGGCGCCTCGGTCGCCTCGCGCAGCGCCAGCGCCGTACGGGCCGTACGCCCCTCGGGGCCGATCGCGGAGAGGTCGGGCACGGCCGCGTCGGCGGGCGGCTCGGCACGGCGGTCCAGCTTCTCGTGCACCAGCCGCAGCAGTTCCGCGCCGCCGTCCGCCTTGACCTTCGCCTCGAACGCGTTGCCCCGCGTCAGCGCGAACTGCGACTGCCCGAAGGCCGACGGGGAGCCCAGCGCGCTCGCCAGCGCCGTCTTGTCCACCCCGGCGCCGTCCAGGATCGCGCGCCGCCTGCAGCCAGGGTTGGCGGCGAGGGCCGCGAGGGCGCGCGCGTCGAGGGCCTTGGCCGGGACGTCGGGACCGCGCAGCTCAGCGAGCCGCTGCCGGAGCGCCTTCCCCCGCGTCCGTGGGAGAGGCACTCGGCGGGGCTCCGGATCCGGCCCGGGACTCGCGCTGCCGTGGAAATCGCTCACCCGTGGAAGTCTGGCATCCGGCACTGACAATTGAGGAACCTGCGACCTGAGAGCCCCCTGCGCCGAACGGCAGCTGCGCCCTGATCAGGTCCGCGACCCGCATCATGTACGGCGTCAGGAACAGGCCGACGCCCATCACGGCCGCGCCCGCCACCGCGTCCAGGAAGTAGTGGTTCGCGGTGCCCATGACCACGATCGTGGTCAGCAGCGGGTAGGCCACGGCGGCGACCCTGGTCGTACGCGTCCTGCCGTACCGCCACAGCATGACCCCGCACCACAGCGCCCAGCCCACGTGCAGGCTCGGCATGGCGGCGTACTGGTTCGTCATGCCGGCCAGGCCCTTCGGCGCGCTGGCCGCGCCGCCCCACCAGCCGTACGAGCTGTACTGGGCCATCGTGTCGACGAAGCCGTGGCCCGCCGAGAGCAGTCGGGGCGGGCAGGTCGGGAGCAGGGTGAAGCCGATCAGGCCGATGAAGGTGGACGTCATCAGCCAGGTGCGGGCCGCCCGGTAGTGCACGGCACGCGCGCGGAAGAGCCAGATCAGGATCGCCGGGGTGACCAGGTAGTGCAGCGACGCGTACCAGAAGTCGGCCGGGACACCGAGCCAGGCCTCGCGGGTGAAGAGCCGGTTGAGCGGGTGCTCGGCGTTGATGTGCAGGAACTTCTCGATGCGCAGGATCGCCAGACCGTGGTCGACGGCGCCGTCGGTCTCGCCGCGCGCGAACAGCCGGCCGGCCGAGTAACAGGCGTACACGAGCAGGATCAGCGGCAGCTCGGTCCACCAGCGCAGGCGGGTGCGTGGGGCTGCAGCCTCGGTGCCCGGTGTCGTCTCGGTCTTCGGCATCCGATCGCCTCCCCCTTCATTGTCTCGCGCGGCGCCCGGAGATCCGGTCGAGCCACTGTACGGCGTATGTGCACGCCCCCGTGGGGCGCCCCCGGCCCTCAAAGACGCAGAGATCGACCGCCGGGTTGCCCCAGGACAGGGTGCGCGATGATGGACGGGTTCCGCCTGTGTTTTCTTCTGTGTCCTCTTCCGGAAGGGGTCGTTCTCCCATGGCACCGCGCATCCTGCTGGCCCGGCACGGACAGACCGAGTGGTCGCTGTCCGGCAAGCACACGGGCCGGACGGACGTGCCGCTGCTGGAGGAGGGCCGGCGCGGGGCCAAGCTGCTCGGCGAGCGGCTGCACCGGACTCCTTTCGACGGCCTTCCGGGGGTCGAGGTGCGCACCAGTCCGCTGGCACGCGCGCGTGAGACGTGCGAGCTCGCCGGGTTCGGGGAGCGTGCGGCCGTATGGGACACGCTCATGGAGTGGGACTACGGGGCGTACGAGGGCATGACGCCGGACGAGATCCAGGGCGTGCGCCCGGGGTGGCTGATCTGGCGGGACGGGGTGCCGGAGGGGGAGTCACTGGCCGAGGTGACCGCCCGCGCCGACGAGGTGGTGACCTGGGCGCGGTCGGCGGACCGGGACGTGCTCGTGTTCGCCCACGGGCACATCCTGCGGTCGATCGGGGCGCGATGGCTGGGGCTGCCGATCGACTTCGCCGCGCGGATCCGGCTGAACCCGACGTCCCTGTCCATGCTGGGCTGGGCATACGGCGAACCGGCCATCGAGAGCTGGAACGACCTGGGGCATCTGGTCTGACCGCCGCCGGTCACGCCGTGCGCGGCAGTGAGGCGTGCCGCTCCAGGAACGCCGACACCCCCGACGCCCGCCGGTGCGGCAGCAGGACGCGCGCCGTCCCGGCCAGCATGGTCTGGATTCTGGACGACTGGACCTGGTCCAGCAGGTCCAGCACGCGCATGCCCGCCGCCGCGGCCTCGTCCGGGCGCCCGCCGCGTGCCAGGTCGTCCGCGAGTTCCGCCGTGTAGAGGGCGATGTTGCGGCTGAAGTGCGCGTCCTGGAGCTGCGCGGCCCGGCGCGCGTGCCGGGCGGCGCGCGGCCAGTCGCCGAGCGTCGACCAGCACTGCGCCTCCAGGCCCTCCAGCTCGGCCTCGCCGTAGAAGCTCATCCACTCGGGGTCGGCGTCCGAGGTGCCCCGGTCGTAGAGGGCCTGCGCGCGGGCCAGCGCCTGCTCGCAGCCGGTGCGGTCGGCGAGCCCCGCCCAGCCGCCCGCCTCGCGCAGCGCGAGCAGCGACATCAGCCGGGCCGAGCCCAGCGGGCGCGCGACGCGCTGCGCGGCCTGCGCGGCCCGCACCGCCTCCCGCGGCCGCCCCGCGTCGCGCGCGAGGAAGGCGGTGTTGCAGAAGGCGTGCGCCTCCAGGGCGTCGTCCCCGGTCATCCGGGCGGTGGCGAGCGCCTCCGCGTAGTGCGAGCGGGCGTCGTCGAACCGGCCCGAGTCGTGCGCCAGCCAGCCCACCGAGATGGCGAGTTCACCGGCGCCCGAGTGCAGCCGATCCGCGGTCGTCTGCCGGGTCGCGCCGGCGTCCAGGAGCGCGTAGGCGGCGCGCAAGGGCTCGGACGCGCGCCGGTACAGGCCGTCCGCGCCGTGCCGGTCGTCCAGCAGCCGGATTCTGCGTACGGCCTCTTCCAGCGCGTACGCGTCGCTCGTCCCGGGGCGGCGCACGGGACGTCCCGCCGCCGCGGCGTCGAAGGCGAGCCCGATGGGGCCCAGCGAGGCGGCGGCCACGGTGGCGCCCCCGCCGGTCATGAATGCGCGACGTAGCACGTCGCTCTCCTCGTTGTCGTGCGTCTCGTGCTTCTCGTGGTCCTGCGTGTCATACGGCTCGTACGCCCCCGGTGTCTCACCTGGCGCATATGCCCGGCTCGTTGGGTGAACGGGGGGCGCGTCCTCGGCCGCGTGCGCCCGGCGTCCGCGTACGGACGAGCGGGGCGCGAAGCCCAGGTCGGTGAGCGTGCGGCCGGGGAACATGTGCAGGAACACCCGTTCGTACGCGTAGTTGGGGCAGCGGATCTCGCCCGCCTCCACTCGGCCGACGTACCGCGCGTCACAGCTGACCCGCTCACCGATCTCGCGTGCCGCCCGGCGTACCGCGGCGGCGAACTCGGCCGGGGAGCGCCGGCCGCGCAGCTGCCGGAAGGCGAGGTTCGGCCGCGGTGGCCGGGTGGTCTGGGACGAAGTCACCTTTGACGACGCCATGGCCGGGTCCTCTCGTGCGAACCGTCGAACCATGCCGGAATTGAGGTGAGTTGTTCGTGTGCCACCCTGTTTCCGGCGGGCAAGAACGTACCTGCTGTGTCGGACCCGCCACGCAGGGTTTGGCTACAAACCGGATATCTCATCCGGGATCCGCCATGAACTGCCATCCTTTGCGGCGGACTTCCGCCGTAGCCGTTGACACGCGCGTGCGTTGAACTCTGTGGACCGGGAGCCGCCCGAACTCCCGACCCGCTTCGTTCAAGGAGGGGTTCCGTGGTGGAGGCCGGGATGGAGACGACGCCATTGACGTCGGCGGGGCACGCGCCGACCCCCGAGCACAGCGCGCCACCCCTGCCCGGGGGCGCGTGCGACCTGGTCACCGTGCCGGCCCGGCAGGGTCTGGAGGCCGTCGACATCCTGCGCCGCGGGGCCTGTGAGGCGGTCGGGCCGGTCCTGCACGACGACGGCTGCGACACCCTGGGCTTCCTCGTCCCGCCCGGCACGGCGGCGGGCTGGGACGTGCCGGGCAGCACCTGTACGGAGACCGACGGGCGGGGGCTGACCCTGAACCCCGAGCCTCCCGTCGAGGGCTCCGACTGGCTCCTCCCACCCGGCGAGGCCGACCTGGCGACCGATCCGGCGGTGCTGCGCGCGGCGCTGGGCGAGGCGGCGCGGATGATCGAGGCGGCGGACGGCTGCCGGTGAGGTCGAGTGAGCGGGTCCGTCCTTCGCCGCCGATAATGGCCCAATGGGAAAGTCCAGGAACCCCCGGCGCGGCGCGGCGGCCGTAGAAGCCGTCGTCGAGGCCGTCGATGGCGGGCTCGCCGAGCTCATACCCGACCGGGACCGGGCGCGGGCCTGGACGCTGCTGATCGACGGGGCGCCGCAGTCGCACGTCGACCTGGACGACCCCACGTACCTCTCCTTCGAGTACCAGCGCCGCCTCGGCCACGTCATCGACCTCGTCGCGCCGTCCGGCAGGCCCGTCCACGCCGTGCACCTCGGCGGGGGCGCCCTCACGCTCGCCCGTTACGTCGCCGCCACCCGCCCCCGCTCCACCCAGCAGGTCGTCGAACGCGACGCGGCCCTCGTCCAACTGGTCCGCCGCGAGCTGCCGTTGGACCCGAACGCCCGCATCCGGGTGCGCGCCGTGGACGCCCGCGAGGGGCTGGCCAAGGTCCTCGACGGCTGGGCCGACCTCGTCATCGCCGATGTCTTCAGCGGTGCCCGCACCCCCGCCCACCTCACCTCGACCGAGTTCCTGGACGAGGTCCGCCGCGTCCTGCGCCCCGGCGGTCTCTACGCCGCCAACCTCGCCGACGGCCCCCCGCTCGCCCACCTGCGCGGCCAGATCGCCACCGCCGCAGCCCGCTTCCCCGAGCTCGCCCTGGTCGCCGACCCGACGGTGCTGCGCGGCAAACGCTTCGGCAACGCCGTCCTGGTCGCCTCCGACAGCCCGCTCCCGACCCCGGAACTGACCCGCCGGGCCGCCTCCGACCCCCACCCCGGCCGGGTCGAACACGGCCGCGCCCTGCTGGACTTCACGGGCGGGGCGACCCCGGTCACGGACGCGGCGGCGGTCGCCTCACCGGCCCCGCCGGCGTCGGTGTTCCGCTAGCCGCCTCCGCGTCTAGTAGTTCCCCACGTCCACCCGCGGCGGCCCGTCGTGCCAGGTGCAGATCACCGAGACCTTGTCCGTGCCCGAGGTGAACTCCACGCGGATCCAGGTGTCCGTCTTCCACGTCTGCATCGACCAGCCGGTGGCCGGCGTCGCCATCACGAGCGACGCGGACGTCTCCCCGAGATCGAACACCACCCGCCCGCCGTCGGTGTCGTAACTCTTGACCTGGCCGGAGGCGGTGGGGGACGCGGTGGGCGTGGGGCTCTGCGCCGGGGTCTTCGAGGGCGTGGGCGTGGGTGTCGCGGACGGCCTGCTCTTCGGGGTCCTCGACGGTGAGGGGCGGGTGGTCGACGACGACAGTGGCTTCGACTCCTGTGTGGTCGCGTCCGCCGCCGTGATCGGCAGGGCGCGCGGCGGGTCGTACGCCGTGCCCGCCATCACCGTGTGGACGCCCCACCACGACAGCGTGACCGCCGCGCCCGTGGCGAGCGACCAAGCCAGTACGTGTACGAGTCCTCTGCGCATCGCCGGTCATACTGCCTCACGCGTCCCACCCGCCGCACCCGTCCAGAGTTATCCACAGCCCTTACCCGCAGCCGCCGGGAGTTGTCCACAGGCCCGGATGCGGCTCGCCCGCATGGCGTACGGTGCCGCGCATGGCAAGTGTGCTCGTGGTCGAGGACGACCAGTTCGTACGTTCGGCGCTGATCCGGCACCTGACCGATGCCGCGCACATCGTGCGCAGTGTGGGGACGGCGCTGGAGGCGCTGCGCGAGGTCGCCCATTTCCGTTTCGACGTGGTCATCCTCGACCTCGGTCTGCCCGACCTGGACGGGTCCGAGGCGCTGAAGATGCTGCGCGGGATCACGGACGTGCCTGTGATCATCGCCACCGCCCGGGACGACGAGACGGAAATCGTCCGGCTGCTGAACGCGGGCGCGGACGACTACCTGACCAAGCCGTTCTCGGTCGAGCACCTGTCGGCGAGGATGGCGGCCGTCCTACGACGCTCCCGCACCGTCCCCGGTGACGCCCCGCCCTCCTCCGTGCTGCGCGTCGGCGGCCTCACCGTCGACCCGCTGCGCCGCCAGGCCGAGCTGGACGGCGTCCGGCTCGACCTCACCCGGCGCGAGTTCGACCTGCTCGCCTTCCTGGCCGGCCGCCCCGGAGTCGTCGTACCGCGCAAGGAGCTCCTCGCCGAGGTGTGGCAGCAGTCGTACGGCGACGACCAGACCATCGACGTCCATCTGTCGTGGCTGCGGCGGAAGTTGGGCGAGACCGCGGCCCGGCCGCGCTATCTGCACACTCTGCGCGGTGTCGGAGTGAAGCTGGAGCCGCCGGGCGGGGAGGGGGCGCGATGAGGTGGGCGCTGGTCAAGGTCTGTCTGGCGGTCACCGCCATGGTCGTGGTCGCCTTCGCGGTGCCGCTCGGCCTGGTCATCAAGGAGATGGCCCGGGACCGCGCGTTCTCGAACGCCGAGCGGGAGGCCGCCGCGGTCGCCCCGGCGCTGTCCATCACCACCGAGCGCGACCAGCTGGAGCGGGTCGTCGCCTCGGCCGGCTCGGACTCCGGGATGGCCGTGCACATACCGGCGGCCGGCGGGCAGAAGGCCGTCGACATCGGCAAGCAGCGCGCCGCAGGCAAGGACATCGCGACCGTGCGCAGACTCGGCCGCGCCTCCACCACCGAGGTCTCCGGCGGCTTCACGCTCCTGTCGCCGGTCGCGCTGAGCTCGGGTGCGATCGCGGTCGTCGAGGTGTACGTCCCCGAGGCCGAGGTGAGCAACGGCGTGCACACGGCCTGGGCGGTCCTCGCGGGCGTGGGCCTGGCGTTGATCGTCGGCTCGGTCGCGGTCGCCGACCGGCTGGGCGTGCGGATGGTGCAGCCGGCCCAGCGGCTGGTCGAGGGCGCACATGAACTGGGGGAGGGGAAGCTGGGGGCGAGGGTGCCGGAGGAGGGGCCGAACGAACTGCGGCTGGCCGCCGTGGCGTTCAACTCCATGGCCGACCAGGTTGTACAACTGCTGGCGAATGAGCGGGAGTTGGCGGCGGATCTGTCCCACCGGCTGCGTACGCCGCTGACCGTGCTGCGGTTGAACGCGGCCTCGCTCGGGGACGGGCCGGCCGCCGAGCAGACCCGGGCCGCCGTCGCCCAGCTGGAGCGGGAGGTCGACACGATCATCCGGACCGCGCGGGACGCCAAGCCGCAGACCGCGGCGGCCGGGCCGGGGGCCGGGTGCGACGCGGCGGAGGTGGTGCGGGAGCGGATGGCGTTCTGGTCGGCGCTGGCCGAGGACGAGGGCCGCAAGTGGCGGGTGGCCGGCGCGGACCGGCCGGTGCGGATACCCGTGGCCCGGGCCGACCTCGGGGCCGCGCTCGACGCCCTGCTCGGCAACGTGTTCCGGCACACCGCCGAGGGCACGGCCTTCGCGGTCGACCTGCACAACGGCGAGGACGCGGTGATCGTGCTGGTCTCCGACGCGGGCCCGGGCATATCCGACCCCGAGGCGGCGATGGCCCGCGGCCGCGGCTCGGGCACCGCGGGCTCGACCGGCCTCGGCCTGGACATCGTGCGCAGGCTCGCGGAGGAGACCGGCGGGGACGTACGGATCGGCTCGTCGGTCCTCGGCGGCACGGAGGTGCGGATCTGGATCCAGCTGGACGGGCGGGTGCGGACGCCGGGCGGGCGGGGACACCGGTCGGTGCGGCGGCGCAGGCGCGCGGTCGTCAAGTGAGGCGGTCGCCAGGGGGCCGGCGGGCGAGTGAGGTCCGCGGGGGGAGTGAGGTCCGCGGGCAAATTGGTCTCGACCTTTAACCGTCCCCGATCCCTTCCTTAAGCGCACCCTAAGATCCTCAACCCCCGTCCGGAACAGGCACTTTGCCCGTTTCGGGGTCGCTAGCGTGCCACGTCATGAGCATGCATCGACGCAAGGTGAGCGGCAGAAACAAGGTCATCGGCGGGGTCGTCGCGGCGGCCGTGGTGGGCGGTGGCGCGGTCCTCCTCACCGGCACCGCTCAGGCGGCCGGGATCGGGGCCGCGTACACGAAGACCAGCGACTGGTCCACGGGTTACACCGCGCAGTACGTCGTGACCAACAACAGCGGCGCGACGGAGAAGGACTGGAAGCTGGAGTTCGACCTCCCGTCGGGCGACAGGCTCAGTTCGCTGTGGAACGCGGAGTCGGCGGTCAGCGGGCAGCACGTCACCGTGACCTCGGCGAAGTGGGACACGGACGGCCTGGCGCCGGGTGAGTCGGTCACCGTCGGCTTCGTCGTCAACGGCACGGCGGATCCGACCGGTTGTCTCGTCGACGGGGCGAAGTGTTCCACGGACGGCAGCGCCACGCCGGAGCCGAGCGGTCGCCCGACCGTGTCCGCCACCCCCACCACCACGCCGACGGCCACCCCGACTCCCACCCCCACCGCCACGGCGACCGCCTCCCCGTCCCAGAGCTCCGGCACCGGCACGACCGCGAGCGCCGGCTTCGCCCCGTACGTCGACACCTCGCTCTACCCGGCCTTCGATCTGCTCGCGAGCGCCGACGCGACCGGCGTGAAGAACTACAACCTCGCCTTCGTCACCGACGGCGGCGGCTGCACCCCCAAGTGGGGCGGGGTGACCGACCTCGGGAGTGACGGCGTGGCGTCCCAGATCGGCGCGCTGCGTGCCAAGGGCGGCGACGTCCGGGTCTCCTTCGGCGGCGCGTCCGGTTCGGAACTCGCGACGACCTGCTCCTCGGCGGACGCGCTGGCGACGGCGTACGGCAAGGTCGTGGACGCGTACAAGCTCACCAAGGTCGACTTCGACGTCGAGGGCGGCGCGCTGCCCAACACCACGGCGAACACCAACCGCGCCAAGGCGATAGCCAAGCTCCAGGCGGCCCACCCCGGCCTGGACGTCTCCTTCACCCTCCCGGTCATGCCCGAGGGCCTCACCCAGGACGGCGTGAACCTGCTGTCCAACGCCAAGGCCAACGGCGTGAACATCAACACCGTCAACATCATGGCGATGGACTACGGCGCCTCGTACAGCGGCGACATGGGCACGTACGCCGAGCAGGCCGCCACCGCCACGCAGGCCCAGGTCAAGAGCGTGCTCGGGCTCTCCGACGCCGCCGCCTGGAAGGCGGTCGCGGTCACGCCGATGATCGGCGTCAACGACGTCGCGTCCGAGATCTTCAAGGTCGACGACGCCTCCCAGCTGGTGAGCTTCGCCAAGTCCAAGGGCCTCGGCTGGCTGTCCATGTGGTCGGCGACCCGCGACAAGCAGTGCGACGGCGGCGCGAAGAACTTCGCCGACGCGACGTGCAGCTCGATCGTCCAGGACAAGTACGCGTTCTCGAAGGCGTTCGGGGCGTTCAACTAGCCCGACCGCCTCAACTGGCCAACACAACACGGGGGTCGACGCGCCCCGGCCGGGACTTCCCCCCATCCGGCCGGGGCGCGCAGGCGTATATGGACAGGCGCATACGGAGCTGTACGGCGGTCAGAAGGGCCCGGGCCCTCCGAAGCCCCCGAACCCGAAGCCGCCCGGTCCGCCCGGACCGCCGGGACCCGGCCCGTGATGGTGGAAGCCGTCGAAGAGCGCGTCCGCCAGCAGCATCCCGCCGACGCCCGCCGCGCCCGCCACCAGCGCCGTCTTCCACCAGGGCTGGCTGTACCAGCCGCCGGGCACGGTACGGCCGCCGACCACACCGCCCGGGTAGTAGTACGGGTTCGCCGCACCGGGCTGCGCGGACGCCGTGTACGTCTGGCCGCCGACCGTGACCTGGCCACCGCCCAGGCCCGTCGTCGGCAGGGCCGGGCCGGGGTCGAGGCCCAGTGCGGTGCGGGCGGTGCGGACATGGTGCAGGCCCTCGACCGCGGTCTGGGTGACCAGCGCGTACTGGGCGGGGGAGTAGGCGGTGGCGAGCTGGCCCTGGGCGGCCCGGTGCCGTTCACCCGCGTCCGCGAGGGCCTGCCGGGCGGCCTGACTGCCACCCGCGTCCAGCGTCGACAGACTCCCGCCGAGCAGCTCCACCCAACGGTGCGCCTCGGCACCGGCGTCCGCGGCGGCGTCGTACGACTGCTGCGTGGGACTGCCGCCGAACCCTGAACCGGGCGGCGAACTCGCCCCGCCCGCCTGCCGTTTGCCCACGAACGCGACCACGCCGCCGATGACCAGCGCCAGCAGGACCAGCGCGATGAAACCCATGACGTCCTCCCGAGACCTGCGGGCTGCTCGTCTCCTCCGTCCCGCACCCCTCATGAGACGCCCCGCCGCTGAGAGGCCTCTGATCCCCTGCTGAGCGATCCCTGTGAGTCCGGGGCGCGGCGTCCCCCTCGGCCGCCGCGCCCCGCCCCCCGTCCATGGACCCCCGTTACGGAGCCGTCTCCACCGGAGGCAGCGTGCCCGTTCGGGCCGCTTCGCCGTACCAGTGGGCGCTCGACTTCGGGGTGCGGGTCAGGGTCGCGTAGTCGACGTAGATCGCGCCGAAGCGCTTCTCGTAGCCGTACGCCCACTCGAAGTTGTCCAGCAGGGACCACAGGTAGTAGCCGCGCACATCCGCGCCGTCGGTGATCGCGCGCCGCACCGCCGAAAGGTGGCCGTGCAGATAAGCGATGCGCTCCGGGTCGTGGACGCGGCCGTCCGGGTCGGGCTTGTCGTCGTAGGCCGCACCGTTCTCCGTGATGTAGAGGGGCAGGCCGGGGGCCTCCCTCGTGTAGCGCATGATCAGGTCGTGCAGGCCGGTCGGGTCGATCGTCCAGCCCATCTCCGTGCGCTCGCCCGGCGTCTGGTGGAAGGCGACGTCGTCGGCGCCCGGCCAGGGAGTGTGCTCGCTCGCGCCGTGGCCGTCGGTGCGCGGGCCGGCCGGCTGGGTGTCCGCCGCCGAAACCAGCGACGGCGTGTAGTAGTTGAGGCCGAGCGCGTCCAACGGCTGGTGGATCGCCCGCAGATCGCCGTCGAGGACGTACGACCAGTCGGTCACCAACTCCGTCGCGGCGAACAGGGATTCCGGGTACGCCCCGTGCAGCATCGGACCGTGGAAGACGCCGTTGGCCAGGTCGTCGATCTTCCGGGCCGCCGCCAGGTCCGCCGGGTCGCTGGGCGAAAGCGGCCTGACCACCGCCGAGTTGAGGCTGATCGCCACCGAGTTGCGGGCCGGCATCACCGACCGCAGCGCCGAAGCCCCGAGCCCGTGCGCCAGGTTGAGGTGGTGGGCCGCTCGCAGCGAGGCCTCCGGGTCCGTGCGGCCGGGCGCGTGCACCCCGGAGCCGTACCCCAGAAAGGCGCTGCACCACGGCTCGTTGAGCGTGATCCACTGCTCCACCCGGTCGCCCAGCGCCTCACCGACGATCTGCGCGTACTCGGCGAACCGAAGCGCCGTGTCCCGCTCCGGCCAGCCGCCCGCGTCCTCCAACTCCTGCGGCAGGTCCCAGTGGTAGAGGGTCACGGCCGGCTTGATGCCGTGCTCCAGCAGCTCGTCCACCAGCCGCCGGTAGAAGTCCAGGCCCACCTGCACGGCAGGACCCCGGCCGGTCGGCTGCACCCGCGACCAGGAGATCGAGAAGCGGTACGCCGACAGGCCCAGGTCGGCCATCAGCGCCACGTCCTCGCGGTAGCGGTGGTAGTGGTCGACAGCGATGTCACCGTGCTCGCCGCCGGCCGTCCTGCCCGGCGTGTGGCTGAAGGTGTCCCAGATCGAGGGCGTACGGCCGTCCTCCCGCACCGCCCCCTCGATCTGGTACGCGGAGGTCGCGGCGCCCCAGAGGAAGGCGGGGGGAAAGGTCACCGGGGTGGCCGGCTGTGCGGAGTCAGGCATGGAAGCGCTCCCATAAATGGTCGTTCAGACCGAAGAGTTCGAAACGGGGTCGTTGGAGTGTCAGCCCTTGATCGCGCCCTGCATGATGCCGCCCACGATCTGCTTCCCGAACAGGATGAAGGCGATCAGCAGCGGCAGCGTGCCGAGCAGCGCGCCCGCCATGATCACGGCCTGGTCGGGGACATAGCCGGTGCCGAGCGAGTTCAGGGCGACCTGCACGGTCGGGTTCTGCTGGTTCAGGGCGATGATCGGCCACAGGAAGTCGTTCCAGGCGAACACGAAGGTCAGCAGCCCCAGCACGGCCATCGCCGGCCGCGCCGCCGGGAAGACCACGTGCCACACCACCCGCAGACTGCTCGCGCCGTCCACCCGGGCCGCCTCGATCAGCTCGGTGGGCAGCGCCTGCACCAGGTACTGCCGCATGAAGAACGTACCGAAGGCGCTGACCAGGGTGGGCAGGATGACCGTCTGCAGCTGGTTGGACCAGCCGAGGTCCGACATCCACAAGTACAGCGGTACGACGGCCAGTTGCGGCGGGATCATCATCGTGCCGATGGTCAGCAGCAGCAGGGTGCTCGAGAACCTGAACCGCAGCTTGGCGAAGGCGAACCCGGCGAGCGTGGAGAACACGACCGTGCCGATGGTGATGGTCCCGGCGACGATCGTGGAGTTGACCATCGCGGTGCCGAGCCCGGCCTGGTCCCACGCGGCCTGCAGGTTCTTGAACAGGTTCGCGCCGAACCACAGCGGCGGCGGTGACTGCGCGAGCCGCTCGTTGTTGCGCGACGCCGCGATGGCCGTCCAGACCAGCGGGGCCAGCGAGATCAGCGCGAAGACCGTCAGAACGACATAGGTGACCGGACCCGCGTGCATCTGCTTGCCCGCGCCCATCACCCGGCGCGTCCGTCGCGGTTGCTTACGGACCTGAGGAACCGTCAGTTCACTGGTGGTCATTGGGACTTCCTCAACCGTCGGGTGATCAGCAGGTTGACCGCGGCGACGATCAGCAGGATCAGGAACATCGTCCAGGCGATCGCGGAGGCCTTGCCGAGGTTGCCGATGCCCCAGCCCTGGTCGTACATGTACAGGCCGAGCGTCTGGTACTGGTGCGCGGAGCCGCCCTTGGAGCCGCTGACCCCGCCGAACAGGAGCGGCTCACCGAACAGCTGCGTCGCGCCGATCGTGGAGACGACCACGGTGAACAGGATCGTCGGCCGCAGCATCGGGATCGTCACATGGCGGAACTGCTGCCAGCGGCCCGCGCCGTCGATCGCCGCCGACTCGTACAGATCGGAGGGGATCGCCTGCATCGCCGCGAGGTAGATCAGCGCGTTGTAGCCCGTCCACCGCCAGATCACGATCGAGGAGACGGCGAACTGCCCGCCCCAGTCGGACTCGCGCCAGTTGATCGGGTCGACCCCCACGAAGTGGAGCAGCCAGTTGACCATGCCGCCGTCCCACGAGTACAGCAGCGTGAAGACCAGCGTCGCCGCCGCCACCGAGGTGGCGTACGGGGTGAGCATCACGACCCGCCACAGGGTCGAGCCGCGCAGCCGGTAGTTGAGCAGATGCGCGATCCCGATCGCCATCAGCAGCTGCGGCACCGTGGAGATCACGCCGATGGTGAAGGTGTTCTCCAGGGCGTTCCAGAAGAACTCCGAGGACAGCAGGTTCTTGTAGTTGTCCAGGCCGGCCCAGGTCTGGTGGTCCAGGCCGGACAGCTGCACGTTGTGCAGCGAATACCAGGCCGTGTAGAGGAGCGGTACGAGCCCGAAGGCCCCGAAGATGACGAAGAAGGGGGCGATGAACGCGTACGGGGACGCCTTCATGTCCCAGCGGTACAGCCTGCTGCGCCACGATTCGGGGCCGGGCGGCGGCGTACCGCGACCGTGAGCGCCCCGGGCCGCGCCCGGCGGGGTGCCGGGCGCGGCCTCGGCGCTCGACGCGGGATGCGCGAGTGCCTGCTTGGAGCTGCTCACTGGCCGAGCACGTCCTTGACTTCCGCGGTGGCCGCGTCCCAGCCCTGGGCGGGCGTCTTGCCCTTCTGCTCGACCTGGAGGATGCCGACGTCCGTGATCGCGGTGTTGATCGGCTGGTCCTTGATGCCGAAGTACTGGACCGGGATGGTCTTGGCCGAGTCGGCGAAGATCTGGGTGATCGGCGCGTTGGAGAAGTAGGCCGTGGTGTCGGCGGCCGGCTTCAGGTTCGCGTACGCCGACGGGGTCGACGGGAAGCTGGCCTGCTTGGCGAAGACCTTGGCCTGCTGCTCGGGCGCGGTCAGCCACTTGGCCAGGGCGACGGCCTCCTTCTGGTGCTTGCTCGCCGTCGGCACGCCGAGGAAGGAGCCGCCCCAGTTGGACGCGGTCGGCGCGGCCGCCACGTCCCAGTTGCCCTTGCCGGAGGCACCGGACTTCTGCTCGATGTAGCCGATCATCCAGGCCGGGCAGGCGACCGTCGCGAAGGAGGCCTTGGCGTAGCCCTGGTCCCAGGTCGGGTCGAACTGCTTCAGCTTGGCCGACATGTTGCTGGTCGCCACCGACATCGCGACGTCCCAGGCCTTCTTCACGCCGTCGGACTTGTCCCAGATGACGTTGCCGTCCTTGTCGTAGTACCGCTCGGTGCCGCCGCCGAGCGCCGCGTTGTACACGGACGAGGCCGAGTCCACGAACTTGGTGCCCTTCGGCGCCTTCTTCATGTACTCCTTGCCGACGTCGACGTACTTCGCCCAGTCGCCCTTCCACTCCGCGGCGAGCTTGGTGCGGTCGGTCTCCAGACCGGCCTTCGCGAAGAGGTCCTTGCGGTAGCAGATCGCCATGGGGCCGACGTCGGTCCCCAGTCCGATGAGCTTCCCGTCCTCCGTCGTGGCCTGGGCGTTCTTCCAGTCCAGCCACTGCGACTTGTCGACGTCCTTGCCGAGGTCGACGAACTTGCTGCCCTGCGTCTGCACGGCCTCGGTGATGTTGCCGACCTCGATGGCCTGGATGTCGTCGGTGCCGGAGCCGGCCTGCAGCCGGGTCAGCACCTTGGGCCAGTACACGTCGGTACGGGTGGTGACGTTCTCCTTGATGCTGATGTCGGGGTGCAGCTTCATGTACTCGTCGTAGAGGCCGGCCTGCTTGTAGCCGAACACACCGAAGGTGCCGATGGTCAACGTGGTCTTGCCGCTGCCACCGCCGTCGTTCGAGTTCGACGAGCCGTCGTCCGAGTCCTTGGAGCAGCCGGCCAGCAGCCCCGTAGTCAGCGCGGCGACGGCCGCCAGGGCCATCAGCCGGCGGGACCGTCGGGTACTCGTGCCCATTTGCGTCCTCCTGTTGCCTGACGTGCCGACCCCCCGGCCAACTGCATTGGTGGCGCCCGTTCGTACTCGCTGCGGCTCGGGCGGGGAACGTGCGGGATGTGTATGTGTCAGGTACTGTGGGAGCGCTCCCACAAGTGATGTGTTGAAGGTTCGCCGGTTCGGGCGGGGGTGTCAAGGGAGTCGACGTGGCGAGATGCGTTCAGTTATCGGGCCGTTAAGTGGACTTGACGGGTCCGGTGTCGGCAAGCGTTTTCAGCCGGTCCGGCGTACGAGGACGTGGCCCTTCGGGGCCGAAGCGGCGGTCTGGGGGGTGGCAGCCCCCGGGGACGTTCACTGATCCCACAGGACTGTTAGATTCCAGGCCAACACTGGTCTGACGGCGAAGGGCGGAGCCAATGGCGCGGAGCCGGAGCGGGGGGCGGCCCACCCTCGAAGAGGTGGCCGCGCGGGCCGGTGTCGGGCGCGGCACGGTCTCCCGGGTGATCAACGGGTCGCCGCGGGTCAGTGACGCGACCCGCGCGGCGGTGGAGGCGGCCGTCGCCGAGCTCGGCTACGTGCCCAACACCGCGGCCCGTGCCCTCGCCGCCAACCGCACGGACGCGATCGCGCTGGTCGTGCCCGAGCCGGAGACGCGGTTCTTCGCGGAGCCGTACTTCTCGGACATGCTCAAGGGTGTCGGGGCCGAACTCTCCGACACCGAGATGCAGTTGCTGCTGATCTTCGCGGGCAGCGACCGGGAGCGGCGCCGCCTCGCGCAGTACCTGGCCGCGCACCGCGTGGACGGCGTACTCCTCGTCTCGGTCCACGCCGACGACCCGCTGCCCGACCTCCTCGCCCAGCTGGAGATCCCGGCGGTGATCAGCGGTCCCCGTTCCGCGGGGGAGACGCTGACCTCGGTCGACTCCGACAACTACGGCGGCGGCCGGTCCGCCGTGGAGCACCTGCTGTCCCGGGACCGGCGCAAGATCGCCCACATCACCGGCCGCCTCGACGTGTACGGCGCCCAGCGCCGCGTCGACGGCTACCGCGACGCGCTGCGCGACGGGGGCCACGAGGTGGACGAGAGCCTGATCGAGGCGGGCGACTTCACGGAGGAGGGCGGCCGCCGGGCGATGACCAGGCTGCTGACTCGCTGCCCCGACCTGGACGCGGTCTTCGCCGGCTCGGACGTGATGGCGGCGGGTGCCCGCCAGGTGCTGCGCGAGGAGGGCCGCCGTATCCCCGACGACGTGGCCCTGGTCGGCTACGACGACTCGGCCATCGCCCGCCACATGGACCCGCCCCTCACCAGCGTCCGCCAGCCCATCGAGGAAATGGGCCGCCGCATGATCGACCTTCTCCTGGAGGAGATCGCGGACCGCAGGCCGGCGGTGTCGCGGGGGCTGGAGCGGCGGCAGGTGGTGCTGGCGACGGACCTGGTGGAGCGGACGTCGTCCTGAAGTCCGAAGTCCATGACTCCCCACCCCCTGCTGGCAGTTGACGAGCTCCCCGCCGTCGAGGCCCGTCTACGGACGGTGGGGGAGGTGTTCCGGTCCTTCCGTGAACAGGACTCGGGCTGTGTGTCGTACGGCGTCCAACTCCCGGACGGCGAGCGCTGGTTCGTCAAGGAGGCCACGACGGATGCCGCCCAGCGCTCCCTGGAACGGGCCTGGGCCTTCCACCGGGCGGTACGGCATCCGGCGATCGTCCCCCAGCTGCACCGGATCGTCGTGGCGGACAGCGGCCGTATCGCGGTGGTGATGCCCTGGCGCGAGGGCGAGCTCCTCTACCACCCCGGCGCACGCGCCCGCTTCCGCGCCCTCCCCGTCCCGCGCGTCCTCCGCGCCCTGGACCGGATCCTCGACGCCCACCTGGCGGTGGAGGCCGCGGGCCAGGTCGCCGTGGACCTTTACGACGGCGCCTTCCTCTACGACTTCGACCGCGGCGACCTGCACCTCATCGACCTCGACGAGTACCGCCCCGGCCCCTTCGTCCTGACCGACGACCGTCTCCCCGGCTCCCGGCGCTTCATGGCGCCGGAGGAGCGGCGGCGTGGGGCGGTCATCGACATTCGTACGACGGTGTACGTCCTGTGCCGTGCGGTCCGGCTGCTTCTGGACGTGGGCGACGGGGAGGACGCCTGGCGGGGTACGGCGGCGCAACTGGCCGTCGTGGAGCGGGGAACCCGGGTCGATCCGGGTGAACGGTACCCGGGCGTGAGGGAGTTGGTGGAGGCGTGGCGTTCAGCGGGGTAGGGCCAGGCGCCAGCGGCGCTCGCCGTCCTGCTCCTCGTCCGTCGGCTCCAGGCCCGCCGCCCGGGCGACCGCGGTGGACGCCGTGTGGTCGGGGTGAATGTGCGCGACGACGGTGTGGATGCCGGGGCGTGCCGTCAGCCAGGTGACGAGTGCGCCGGCCGCTTCGGAGGCGAGGCCGCGGCCCTGCCACGGGGTGCCGACGACCCAGGCGATCTCGGCGGTGGGCGGGGTGACGGTGGCCTGGACCGTGCCCACGAGGTGGGACTCCTGGTGCAGGCGCAGGACCCAGTTGAGCCAGGTGACGGCGGGGTCGGGGGAACCGGCCACCAGGCGTTCGTAGCGGGTGCGCAGGGCCTCGGGGGTGGTGGGGGCGCCGCCGATGAAGGTGTGCAGGGCCGGGTCGGAGAGTACGGCGGCCATCTCGGCGGCGTGTTCGACGCGGAGGGGGAGGAGGTCGAGGCGCGCGGTGCGGATCACGTCGGCGGTGTGCGCGTGCGTACCCATACGGCCCCCGGAAAGACAGTCAGCCGGTGACCCGTTGCTTTCGGGTCACCGGCTGAGTGATCAGGGTGAGTGACGGGACTCGAACCCGCGACATCCTGGACCACAACCAGGTGCTCTACCAGCTGAGCTACACCCACCACGACCGGAGGTTTGACTTTGTGGTTTCCCCGACCGGCCGAGAAAAAGTGTACAGGGTCCGAAGGGGTGCTCGCGCACGGCTTTCGCGGGCCCCCTCCCCGGGGCCCCGCCGCCCCTACTGAGCAGGCAGGACGTGCTTCGCGGCGATCGTCCTCGCGGTGTCCGAATCGGGGCCCGGCTGCGGTACGAAGATGGACTCGCGGTAGTAGCGCAGCTCGGCGATCGACTCGCGGATGTCGGCGAGGGCGCGGTGGTTGCCGTTCTTCTCGGGGCTGTTGAAGTAGGCGCGCGGGTACCAGCGGCGGGCCAGCTCCTTGACCGAGGAGACGTCGACGATGCGGTAGTGGAGGTAGCCCTCCAGCGCCGCCATGTCCCGGGCCAGGAAGCCGCGGTCGGTGCCGACGGAGTTGCCGCACAGAGGGGCCTTGCCGGGTTCCTTCACGTGCTCGCGGACGTAGGAGAGCACCTGCTCCTCCGCCTCCGTGAGCGTCGTGCCGCCCGCGAGCTCGTCCAGCAGGCCGGACGCGGTGTGCATCTGGCGGACCACCTCCGGCATCGTCTCCAGGGCCCTGGCCGGCGGACGGATGACGATGTCGACGCCTTCGCCGAGGATGTTCAGCTCGGAGTCGGTGACGAGGGCGGCCACCTCGATGAGCGCGTCGTCGGACAGCGAGAGGCCGGTCATCTCGCAGTCGATCCACACCATGCGATCGTTCATGCGACCACCCTAAAGCTGGCGCTCGCTTTTGGGGTCCCCGCGGGCTCGTCCTCGAACGCCGGACGGGCTGAAAAGCAAGTGCCCGACCGGCGTCCAGGACGTTCCGTCAGCTCATGTACCGCTGCGCTGGCCCGGCAGGGTCGCCCTGCCGGTGACGTACATCTCGCGGCCGTTCTCCACCGACGCCGTCGCGGCCGTCGACAGTGACGCGCCGGAGCCCACCGCGCTCGCCGCCGCACGCCTGCTCTGCAGCGGGACGGGGCCCTCCGGGTGCAGGGCGGGGCCCGGTAGCGCGGGTCCCGTCGGTCCCTCCGCGTCCGTCGGCTTGTCGCCCTGGGGGCGGCGGGCCCGGTACGCGGCGCGGTAGGCGGCGGGCGACGAACCCAGCTGGCGGCGGAAGTGCCCGCGCAGCGCCACCGGTGAGCGGAAGCCGCAGCGGCCCGCGACCTCGTCCACCGAGTAGTCCGACGTCTCCAGGAGACGCTGGGCCTGGAGGACGCGTTGCGTGATCAGCCACTGGAGCGGGCCGAACCCGTCAGCGAGCGGAAGCGGCGGTCGAAGGTGCGGCGGCTCATGTACGCGCGTGCCGCCAGCGTCTCGACGTCGAACTGCTCGTGCAGGTGCTCCAGCGCCCAGGCGACGACCTCGGCGAGCGGGTCGGCGCCGATCTCCTCTGGTAAAGAGCGGTCCAGGTAGCGCTCCTGGCCTCCTGTCCGGCGCGGCGGGACGACCAGGCGGCGGGCCAGCGCGCCGGCCGCCTCGTTGCCGTGGTCCGTCCGCACGATGTGCAGACAGAGGTCGATTCCGGCCGCCGTACCGGCCGAAGTCAGTACGTCTCCGTCGTCGACGAAGAGTTCTCTCGGATCCACGTGCACCGACGGATAGCGCTTGGCCAGCGTCGGCGCGTACATCCAGTGCGTGGTCGCGGGACGGCCGTCCAGCAGGCCGGCCGCCGCGAGGACGAAGGCGCCCGTGCACAGCCCGACGATGCGGGCGCCCTCCTCGTGCGCCCGGCGCAGTGCGTCGAGCGCCTCCTCCGGCGGCGGTGAAGTGATCGAGCGCCAGGCCGGTACGACGACCGTGCCCGCGCGTGAGATCGCTTCCAGGCCATGCGGCGCGGTGAGTTCCAGGCCCCCTGTGGTCCGCAGTGGGCCTTCCTCGCCGCCGCACACCAGCAGTCGGTAGCGCGGCACGCCGGCGTCCTGGCGGTCGATCCCGAACACCGACAGCGGTATGGAACTCTCGAAGATGGGGCCGCCGCTGAACAGCAGCACCGCGACGATCTCCTTGCGGCGTCGCCCGGAAAGCTTCCGGGCCGCGGCTTCCGGCGCGGCAGTGGAGTCGTGGCTCATACTGCTAAGCCCCCCTCGGTGGTCGCGGCTCCTCGGTTGTGTCGCTCCTGCACGTTTCCCCTCGGTCCTGCACGAGTCCCCCGCCGTAAGACGTCAAGATCGAATCTACTGTGTCCCGTGGTGCCGGGGTGACCCAGTTCGGGAACCGGCACATTGTCGACATGGCAACTTGGCGTGAAGCATTCGATCACGAAGCGTTGCACTCGTGGGCCGTGCAGGGAAGTGCGCCTCGTCGCAGTGGCCAATCCACGTAGGGTGCACGGGGCCCGTTGACCCCTGTCCGTGCAGGTCGAACGGGGGTTGGGGGGTGGTGCGGGGCGGAGATGCGCCAGGTCCGGAAGTTGGCTGAAAAGCGTCGGAGGCGTGCATCGAAACCGGTCAGCCGACCGGTGTATTTCCCCCAGTGTGACGTCCGCCTCTGTGTGCGCCCGTACCCGTTCTGTGACGGCGGCCCCGGTGCGGGGCGCTCTCCTCGGCCGGCGGTCCGGCCGCACCGCGCTCGGACTGCCGCAGCAGCAGCCTGCACACGGCCGTCACGGCGGCCAGGCCGAGCGCGGTGCCGGCGGTGCCGGCGAGCGAGGTGCCGTACCAGAGGAGGACCACCGGAACCAGGACGCAGCTGAAGGCCGCCCAGCGGACGACGTCGGTCGCCGAGTCCTGGGTCGGGTTGGCCGTGCGGGGGGAGTCGGGGGTGGGGTGCGGTCCGGACATGCGTGCTCCCTGGGGCTGGGTCACGGGGTTCAACGCGTGTTCGACCCGTCGGTCACTGTGCGCGGGGCCCCGGACGGCCCCGGGTAAGTGAATCCTGTGCAAACCGCCTGTACAGCGCAGCAACCATTGCGTTACGGGCGTCCCCTCGTGCATGCTCCCTGGAACCCCCACCACCCGTGGGCAGGATCTGGGCTAAGGAGGCGTGCCGCCGTACCCTTGGGGGTATGGGCGTGGGAAGACCATTCCCGGACACAGCTCCGCCGCACCGCTGCAGTCGTCAGCGAGCTCAGCTCGCGGGCCCTCCCACAAAGGATCACAACGCCGAGACAGCCATGGCCGGTCACGAATTCTTCGAACCCGCGGACCGCAAGCGGCCCGTCGCCGATCCCACGGCGGGCGAGCCCCTGGCGGCGGAAGAGCCACGTCATTCCTGCGATCCAGCCTTCAAGCACGGTGTCGTCGTCGGCTTCGACGGCTCCACCTCCAGTGAGCGCGCCCTTGCTTACGCCATCGGCATGGCCTGCCGCTCCGGTTCGGGCCTGATCATCGTCCATGTCGCCAACCGGCTGCCCACCACGGTGTGGGCGGGCTGCGAGCCGCCGGTCTTCGTGGACGTGCCGGACCACCGCACCGAGGTGCTCGGGCTCGAACTCGCCTGCGCGGACTACCTGTCGGAGGTGCCCTGGATCCTCGTCGAGCGCGGCGGCGACATCTGCCACGAACTCGAAGAGGTCGGGCGGGAGTACGAGGCCGACGCGATCGTCGTCGGGTCCACGCACGGCATCGTGGGGCGGATCTTCGGCTCCGTCGCGGGGCGGCTCGCCAAGCGCGCCAAGCGCCCTGTCGTTGTCATTCCGTAGTCATTCCGTAACTCCCTGTTCCTGTGTGCAGAGGTGTTTGTGCCCTTGTGAAGGGCATATATCGGTCACCGCACAACTGCACATGCATGAAGGGAGCCCCGCCGTGGACAACGACGTCTCCGCGGGAAGCGGGACCACCACCGTGGTCGGCCGACTCGCCCTGGGAATCACCCTGTTGGCGTTCGGACTCGGAAACACCGACGTGATCAACGGCGTATCGGCCGCTGACGCCGTCTCACTGGCCCACTATGTAGGCGGCGTTGCGCTCTTCGTCGCCGGTCTGTTCGCGTTCCGTGACGGTGACTCCGTCAACGGTACGGCGTTCTCGGCGCTGGGTGCGCTCTGGTTCACCTGGGCCGTCACTGCGGGTGGCTCCGCCAATGCGGCAGGGCTGTTCCTGTTGCTCTTCGCTCTCGTGACCCTTTCGCTCACCCTCGCCGGTGGGGACCAACTCACGCAGGGCACCTACGGGTTGTTCTTCGTCTCCCTCGTGCTGCTCGCCATCGCGGAGTTCGGGACGAGCGGTTCGCTGACCAAGGTGGGCGGCTGGTTCGCGGTCGCGGCAGGGGCGGTTGCCTGGTACGCGGCTACTGCGGCGCTGGCGCACTGGCCGACGGTTCTGCCGAGGCGCGCTGCCGGCCGGGGGGTGACGGCCACCGGCTAATTGGCAGCCGACGTTGGGGTATTGGGCGGCCCCGGCGTTTGAATGGCCCCCCGCGTGCTTGGTGGCAGCACGTGGGGGGCCGTTTCGTTGTGTGGCCTCTGCGGGTGTGTGGGGGTTGATCGCGCAGTTCCCCGCGCCCCTTGGTCGGCTACTCCACCGTTACCGACTTGGCGAGGTTCCTCGGCTTGTCGATGTCCCTGCCCAGGGCCAACGCCGTGTGGTACGCCAGGAGTTGGAGGGGGATGCCCATCAGGATGGGGTCCAGTTCGTCCTCGTTCTTCGGGACCACGATCGTCTGGTCCGCCTTCTCCTGGTCCTGGTGAGCCACCGCCAGGATGCGGCCGCTGCGGGCCTTGATCTCCTCCATCGCGGCGCGGTTCTTCTCCAGGAGGTCGTCGTCGGGGACGATCGCGACCGTGGGGAGGGCCGGCTCGATCAACGCCAGGGGGCCGTGCTTGAGTTCCGACGCCGGGTAGGCCTCCGCGTGGATGTAGGAGACCTCCTTGAGCTTCAGGGAGGCCTCGCGGGCGACCGGGTAGCCGCGGACCCGGCCGATGAAGAGCATCGAGCGGGCGGCCGCGTACTCCTCGGCCAGCTCCTTGATGCGCTCCTCCTGCTTGAGGACCTCGGTGATCTGCTCCGGCAGCTTGCGCAGGCCCTCGATGATCCGCTTGCCGTCGCGCACCGAGAGGTCGCGGGTGCGGCCCAGGTGCAGGGCCAGCAGGGCGAAGGCGACCGTGGTGTTGGTGAAGCACTTGGTGGACACCACGCAGACCTCCGGGCCCGCGTGCACGTAGATGCCCGCGTCCGCCTCGCGGGCGATCGCCGAGCCGACCACGTTGACGATGCCGAAGACCCGCGCGCCCTTGCGCTTGAGCTCCTGGACGGCCGCGAGGACGTCGTAGGTCTCGCCGGACTGGGAGACGGCCACGTACAGGGTGTCGGGGTCCACCACGGCATTGCGGTAGCGGAATTCCGACGCCGGCTCGGCGTCCGCGGGGATGCGGGCCAGCTCCTCGATCATCTGGGCGCCGATCATGCCCGCGTGGTACGAGGTGCCGCAGCCCAGGATCTTGACGCGGCGGATCTGGCGGGCCTCCCGGGCGTTCAGGTTCAGGCCGCCGAGGTGGACCGTGGAGAAGCGGTCGTCGATGCGGCCGCGCAGGACGCGGTCGACCGCCTCGGCCTGCTCGTGGATCTCCTTGTGCATGTACGTGTCGTGGCCGCCCATGTCGTAGGAGGCGGCCTCCCACTCCACGGTGGTGGGCTCCGACGTGGTGCGGGTGCCCTCCGTCGTGTACGTACGGAAGTCGTCGGCCTTGAGGGTGGCCATCTCGCCGTCGTCCAGAGTCACTATCTGGCGGGTGTGGGTGACGAGGGCCGCGATGTCGGAGGCGACGAACATCTCCTTCTCGCCGATGCCGAGGACCACCGGGGAACCGTTTCGAGCCACCACGATGCGGTCCGCGAAGTCGGCGTGCATCACCGCGATGCCGTATGTGCCCTCGATCACCCGCAGGGTCTCGCGGACCTTCTCCTCCAGCGTGTCCGCCTGGGAGCGGGCGATCAGGTGGACGAGGACCTCGGTGTCGGTCTCGGAGAGGAACTCGACGCCGTCCGCCTCCAGCTTGCGGCGCAGGTCGGAGGCGTTGTCGATGATGCCGTTGTGCACTACGGCGACCTTCTGGTCGGCCGACAGGTGCGGGTGGGCGTTCACGTCGGACGGGGCGCCGTGGGTGGCCCAGCGGGTGTGGGCGATACCGGTCGTGCCCTTGAAGCGGGCCGGGACCTTGGCCTCCAGGTCACGCACGCGCCCCTTGGCCTTGACCATCTTCAGCCCGGCCGTCTTCGGGGAGGTGATGACGATGCCCGCGGAGTCGTAACCCCGGTACTCCAGGCGTTGCAGACCCTCCAGCAGGAGGGGCGCGACGTCACGCTTCCCGATGTATCCCACGATTCCGCACATATATACGTATTCCTAGCCGTAGACGATGCGGCGCAGCTGCCTGAGCGTAAGCTCCGGCGGCGCGACCGCCCGGTATTTCAGGTCCGCCTCGATCCGTTCGAAGATCTCCGCGTTCACCAGGCCCTGGGCCTGCAGCTCGCGGTGGCGGCGACGGACGTACTCCGTGGTCGTCTCGTCGAAGAAGGCGAGCACGTCCTGGATCACCCGCAGCGCCTCGCCCCGGCTCAGCGGCGTGGAGCGCGTCAGATGATCAACGAGTTCGTCGTGCACCCGGTAGATCCTGAGGTACCGGAGAGGCTTTCGCAAGAATCCTGCCCGATTTCGGGCAGGGTGCTGTTAAGGATCTTTGGGCGAACGTTGAATCTCTCATGGCACTCTGTTCGCAGGCTGTCCATTCCGCGTCTTGCGGTTTGTCGTCTGCGGAGACGAGTTTCAGACGCCATGGACATTCCTCGTATGGGAGTACCCGAAGAGCTCGCCGAGCGCATGAGCATGGCCGAGCAGCACGAGTACCTGCGCGCGAGATTCTCGCGGCGCAACCTGATGAGAGGCGGTGCCGTGACGATCGGCGCCGTCGCCGGTGGCGCGTTCGTGCCCGGTGCCGTGGCCCAGGCCGCGGTCCCGACGCAGAGCACCGCCCCCGCGGCCGAGTACGTCGACGGCTCGCTCGTCGCCCCGTTCGGCCGCCACCTCGCGTTCGGCAACGACGCGAGCACCGAGATGACCGTCTCCTGGCAGGTCCCGGTCGCGGTGAAGAAGCCCTTCATCCGCATCGGCGCCCAGCCGTGGGACCTTTCCCGCAAGATCGAGGCCGAGATCCGCACGCTCTACACGCCGGCCGGCGTCGGCGCGAGCGCGGACCACACGCAGTACTACGTCCACGCCAAGCTCAGCCACCTGCGCCCCGGCCGGACGTACTACTACGGCGTCGGCCACCAGGGCTTCGACCCGGCCGAGCCGCACCTGCTCGGCACCCTGGGCACCTTCACCACCGCCCCCGGCCGCACCGAGCCGTTCACCTTCACGGCCTTCGGCGACCAGGGCGTCAGCTACCACGGCCTGGCCAACGACAGCCTGATCCTCGGCCAGAACCCCAGCTTCCACCTGCACGCCGGCGACATCGCCTACGCCGACCCGGCCGGCCAGGGCAAGGCCGCCGACACCGGCTTCGACTCCCGCGTCTGGGACCAGTTCCTCGCGCAGACCGAGTCGGTCGCCAAGTCCGTGCCGTGGATGGTGAGTTACGGCAACCACGACATGGAGGCCTGGTACTCGCCGAACGGCTACGGCGGCGAGGAGGCCCGTTTCAGCCTCCCCGACAACGGGCCGGACAAGGCGCACCTGCCGGGCGTCTACTCCTTCGTGTACGGCAACACCGCGGTCATCTCGCTGGACCCGAACGACGTCTCCTTCGAGATCCCCGCCAACCTCGGCATCTCCGGCGGCACCCAGACCACGTGGTTCGAGGGCCAGCTGAAGAAGTACCGCGCCTCCAAGGACATCGACTTCATCGTCGTGTTCTTCCACCACTGCGCCTACTGCACCTCCACGGCGCACGCCTCGGAGGGGGGCGTGCGACAGGAGTGGGTGCCGCTGTTCGAGAAGTACACGGTGGACCTGGTCATCAACGGCCACAACCACCAGTACGAGCGCACCGACGTCATCAAGGGCAACCAAGTCGTCAAGAAGCTGCCGATCGGCGAGACCGCGTACCCGGAGACCGAGGGCGTCGTCTACGTGACGGCGGGCGCCGCGGGCCGCAGCCTGTACGCGTTCACCGCGCCGGACTCCTACGAGGGGCACCTCAACGAGCAGGAATCCGTCGCCTCCTTCATCAACACCAAGGACGGCAAGGTCAACGAGACCGTCGCCTGGTCCCGGGTGCGCTACCTCAACTACTCCTTCCTGCGCGTGGACGTGGAGCCCGCCTCCAAGGGCCGCTACGCCAAGCTGAAGGTGTCGGGCATCGCCGAGACCGGTGACCGCATCGACCACTTCACGGTGGCCCGCCGGGCCAAGTAGCCCTGCCGGTACGCCCGGAAGGCAGGGCGTATCCCCGGGCAGGCGGTCCTCACATGCGTTTGAGGACCGCCTGCTTGGCCATGGCGAACTCCTCGTCGGTCAGCACCCCGGTGCGGTGCAGCTCGCCGAGCTCCCGCAGCCGTCGCAGCAGCGCGTCGTGGTCGTCCTCGCGCGGTCCGGCGGCCGCGAGCTGCTTCGGGGGCTCCATGGCGGTCACGTCCGTCGCGGCGGCCGCCGAGGGATGCGGCAGCCGTGCCTGCACCGCCGCCGCCACGAGGGCCATCAGCGGGTCCTTCTTGAAGCCCCACAGCTCCACGGAGTTGGGGTCGTACTTGGGCGGCGCCTTGGTCGGCGCGTGGCGCACGGTGAAGCGCAGATGCCCGTTCTCCAGGCCGACCGCGGGCTGCCACTCCACCGAGACGAGGTCGGCGACCGGCAGGGTGCGGGTGCCGGCGGCGGCCTTCGCGTCCTCGGTCTTCCAGTTCCACTCCAGGCGTACGTGCTCGCCGTCGAAGCTCGCCGTGCCGTCCCCGGCGGACACGGACAGCGGCACGGGCGGGCCCGGCAGCAGGTAGCCGTCCACCGGGTCGGACGGCACCTCGTCGAGCAGCAGCGCGTTGCGGACCTCGTCCACGAAGTACTCGGCGACCCCGTAGCGGTCCGATTCGACGAGCAGCTGGTACGGGTCGTTGGGCTCGGTCAGCCGGCCGCCGGAGGCGTGCAGCAGCGGGTCGGCGCCGTCGCGCAGCCGCAGCCTGAGCCGCCCCGACTTCTTGCCCTGCTCGAAGGAGACACCGGCCAACGCGCCCAGCGGGACGACGAGTTCACCCAGAGTGCGGCGGAGGAGGCTGACGTTGCGGTCCCTTCCCGGCGTCAGTCGCAGGGCGTCGCCGTCGAAGACCCACGTGCCGTCCTTCTGGATGATTTCCGCCATGGGGGGATTGTTTCACCGGATCTGCGGGAGAGTGGTCTCTACCAATCGAAGGGAGCGCATGTGAGACTGCACCGCGTTCTGGGATCGCTGCTGCTCGTGGCGGCGGCCGGCACCTTCACGGTAGGAGCGACCACGGTGACCAAAGCGAACCCGACCCCGCTCGACAGGGTCGTTCCGGCGCCCGCGTCGGTGACGCCCGGCGGGTCCCCGTACCGCATCACCCGCGACACCGCGATCCACGTGGACGGGTCGGGCGAGGCGCGCCGGATCGGCGAGTACCTCGCCGACATCCTGCGCCCGTCGACCGGCTACCGGCTGCCGCTGACCACCGGCGGTGGCACCGGCATTCAACTCCGGCTCACGAAAGGCGACTTCGGTGCGGAGGGCTACCGCCTCCACAGCGGCCCCTCCGGCGTCACCCTCACCGCCGCCCACCCGGCCGGCCTCTTCCACGCCGTCCAGACCCTGCGGCAACTCCTGCCCGCCGCCGTGGAGAAGAGGACCGAGCAGCCGGGCCCCTGGCAGATCGCCGGCGGCACCATCACGGACCATCCGCGCTACGCCTACCGCGGCGCGATGCTCGACGTCTCCCGCCACTTCTTCACGGTGGCCCAGGTCAAGCGCTACATCGACGAGTTGGCCCTCTACAAGGTCAACAAGCTGCATCTGCACCTCAGCGACGACCAGGGCTGGCGCATCGCCATCGACTCCTGGCCGCGCCTCGCCACCTACGGCGGCTCGACCGAGGTGGACGGCGGCCCCGGCGGCCACTACACCAAGGCCGACTACCAGGAGATCGTCCGGTACGCCGCCTCCCGCTATCTGGAGGTCGTCCCCGAGATCGACATGCCGGGCCACACCAACGCGGCCCTCGCCTCCTACGCCGACCTGAACTGCGACGGCAAGGCGCCCCCGCTGTACACCGGCACCGACGTCGGCTTCAGCAGCCTGTGCGTGAACAAGGACGTCACGTACGACTTCGTGGACGACGTGATCCGGGAGCTGGCCGCGATCACCCCGGGCCGCTACCTCCACATCGGCGGCGACGAGGCGCACTCCACGCCCCACGACGACTACGTGAAGTTCATGGACCGGGTGCAGCCGGTCGTCGCCAAGTACGGCAAGACCGTGATCGGCTGGCACCAGCTGACCGGCGCGCACCCGGCCAAGGGGGCGATCGCACAGTACTGGGGTCTCGACGACACCGACGCGGCGGAGAAGGCGCAGGTCGCCAAGGCCGCGCAGAACGGGACCGGGCTGGTCCTCTCGCCCGCCGACCGGGTCTACCTCGACATGAAGTACACCGAGGACACCCCGCTCGGGCAGGACTGGGCCGGACTGGTCGAGGTGCGGCGGTCGTACGACTGGGATCCGGGCAACTACCTCGCCGGGGCGCCGAGTTCGGCGGTCAAGGGTGTCGAGGCGCCGCTGTGGACCGAGACGATCGTGACGAGCGCGGACATCGACTACATGGCCTTCCCCAGGCTGCCGGGTGTTGCCGAGCTGGGGTGGTCGCCGGCGTCCACGCACGACTGGGACACCTACAAGGTGCGGCTTGCTGCGCAGGCGGCGCGGTGGGACGCGTTGGGGATCGGCTACTACCGGTCGCCGCAAGTGCCTTGGCCTGCGAAGTAGGTTGAGAGTACCGAACGGGCACCCCGGAGGACCGTACTCCGGGGTGCCCGTCCGTTCGGTCAGAACCCCGCGACGGGATTTTTGAGGGTTCCGACCAGCTGGAGGGCGCCCGACGGGTCGGCCAGGTCCACCATCTGCTGGTTGTTGCGCAGCTGGAGCCGGTTGAGGCAGGACAGGGCGAACTCGGGCGCGAACATGTCGTACTGCTGGAACTTGTCGGCGAGTTCGGGCGTCGACGCCTGGTACTCGCGGGTGACCTCGGCGACCGTCCGCCAGAAGTCGTCCTCCTCCAGGACCCCCTCGGTCGCGAGGTTCGCGGCGAGGAAGCGGAAGAAGCAGTCGAAGACGTCCGTGAAGATGGACAGGAGCTTCTTGTCCTCGGGGACCTCGACCCGCAGCCGCTCCACCGTCGGCGGCAGCACAGCGTCCGGGTCCATGACGGCGATCTCCTCGGCGATGTCCTTGTAGATCGCGCGCTGGACGACGCCGTCCCTGAGGACGAGGATCACGTTCTCGCCGTGCGGCATGTAGACCAGGTCGTAGGCATAGAAGCTGTGCAGCAGCGGGGTGAAGTAGGCCCGCAGGTAGTGGCGCAGCCACTCCGTGGGTGCCAGCCCCGACCGCTCGATCAGCGCGCCCGCGAAGGACGCGCCCTCGTGGTCGACGTGCACGAGCGAGGCCATGGTGGCGAGGGACTCGCCGTCCTGGAGGCCGGCCACCGGGCTCTCGCGCCACAGTGCCGCGAGCATCTTGCGGTACGGCGAGTAGCGGTCCGTCGCCTTCTCGTACTCCAGGTGCCGGTAGCCGACGGCCGCCCGCTCCCGGATGATCGACAGACCTGTCGACTTCAACACCGGGTCGCCCTCGACGAGTTGGGCGAGCCAGTCGTTGATGGCGGGGGTCGCCTCCATGTAGGCGGCCGAAAGCCCGCGCATGAAGCCCATGTTGATGACGGACAGGGCCGTCTTCACGTAGTGCTTCCCGGGGTTGGACCGGTTGAAGAAGGTCCGGATGGACTGCTGGGCCAGGTACTCGTCGTCGCCCTCGCCCAGGCACACCAGGTGCTTGAGCGCGACCTCGGCGGCGAAGGTGACGGTGAGCTTGTTCCACCACTGCCAGGGGTGGACGGGGATGAGGAGGTAGTCGGCGGGGTCGAGGCCCTGCTCGCGCAGGACGCCGTCGAAGCGCTCGACGGTCTTCTCGCCCAACTCATCGCGTACGAAGGTCTCGTACTCGATCCCGACACCCGCCGTGAACGCGGCGCGCGACCTGTGCGCGGCGAGCCACACCAGCCGGACCGGGCTCGCGGTCTCGGGGGCGTACGACAGGTACTCGTGGATGCCGAAGCCGAGCCGGCCGTTGTTGGCGACGAAGCAGGGGTGGCCCTCGGTCATGCCGGTCTCGATGGCCTGGAAGTCGCTCCTGACCAGCTCGGCGACCGGGATCTGCGGCTTGGTCAGCTTGTAGCAGGTGCCGGAAAGGGTGGAGGAGATCTCCTCCAGGTAGACCGGCAGGATCTCGTCGCTCAGGCCGAGGGCGTCCTTCAGCTCGATGAAGAAGTCCAGGGCGGCCAGGGGGAGTTCGGCGCCGTCGCGATGGCGGGTGATGGAGTCGGCGTCGACCTGCCAGTGGTCGAGAGCGCGGCGGGTCGCGGTGAAGCGGTAGCGGGTGAGACCGTCGTCGCTGCGGACGACGTACGTGTCGCCGTCCCGCTCCGGGGTGATCAGCCGCTCGTGGGCGAACTCGGCGAGGGCCTTGCGGATCAGGAGACGGTTGGCCTTCTCCCAGCGCTCGGGGGAGAGGTGGGCGACGGAGTCGGCGAGGCTCATGCGGGCACCATCGCCTTCTCGAACCGCTCTCGGGTGCAGAAGCTCAACAGGGCCTTCTTCTCCGGCTTCTGGATCTCGCGCTCGGCGATGAATCCGACCGCTTCGTTCAGGGCGTGGACGGCCCTGTTGGAGACGTCCGGCTCGACGACCACACGCTCGGTCGCCGGGTCCTCGAAGAGGTGCGCCATGACGGCGGTGATGACCGCGCGGGTGAAGCCGTGTACGGGCATGTCGGTCGGCGGGGTGAGGAAGTGCATGCCGACGTCACCGGGCAACGGCTCGTACAGGCCGACGAGTTCGCGGTGGCGGGGGTCGTAGTACTCCATGAGGAAGGCGGGTTCGCCGTTCTCGTGGAGCCCGAGCAGGGCGTGGTGGTGCTCGTCGGCCGCGATGTCCATGTAGGCCCGCTCGACGTCGACCAGTCGCGCGTCCTGCATCATCCAGAAGGCGGCTTTGGGGTGGGTGACCCAGGCGTGCAGCAGTTCGGCGTCCTTCAGGGGGTCGAGAGGGCGGAACGTGAAGGTCATACGGCGAACTCCTGGAACGCGATGGTCTTCTCGACCGGGTAGTACTCGGTGCCGAGCAGCTCACGGATGATGTAGCTGTTGCGGTAGGCACCCATGCCCAGGTCGGGGCTGGTGATGCTGTGGGTGTGCACGCCGGCGTTCTGCAGGAAGACGCCGCGGCCGGTGGTGTCGATGGAGTAGTTGCGGGCGATGTCGAAGTTGCCCTGGGAGTCGTAGCGCAGCCGGTCCCTGACCGGGGCCAGGAACTCCGGCTCGGCGTACTTGTAGCCGGTGGCGAGCACCAGGCCCTGCGACTCGATGTCGTACTCCTTCTCCTGCTCCTCCTGGCGGAAGGAGAGGGTGTACGTGCCGTTCTCCCAACGCGCGCCGTTCAGCGCGGAGTTGGTGAGCAGGCGGGTGGGCACGGGGCCGCCGAGGTTCTTCTGGTAGAGCAGGTCGAAGATCTCGTCGACGAGGTCGCCGTCGATGCCCTTGAACAGGCCCTTCTGCTGCTGGGTGAGCCGGTAGCGGGTGGCCTCGGGGAGCTCGCGGTAGTAGTCGATGTACTCCGGGCTCGTCATCTCCAGCGTGAGCTTGGTGTATTCGAGCGGGAAGAAGCGCGGGGAGCGTGTCACCCAGTTCAGCCGGTAGCCGTGGACGTCGATCTCGCTGAGCAGGTCGTAGTAGATCTCGGCGGCGGACTGGCCGGAGCCGACGATCGTGATCGAGTCCTTCTTCTGCAGCTCCGCCTTGTTGTGCATGTAGCGGGAGTTGTGGAAGAAGTCGCCGCCCAGACCGCGCACGGCCTCCGGGTAGTGCGGGGAGGTGCCGGTGCCAAGGACCAGGTGCCGGGCGCGGTACACGTCACCGGCCTCGGTCCTGACGCCGTACAGCCCGTCCTCGTACGTCACCTCGGTGACCGTCGTGCTGAAGCGCACGCTCCGCAGCCGGTTCGCGGCCCAGCGGCAGTAGTCGTCGTACTCGACCCGCAGCGGGTAGAAGTTCTCGCGGATGTAGAACGGGTACAGCCGGCCCTTCTCCTTCAGGTAGTTGAGGAAGGAGTACGGCGAGGTCGGGTCGGCCAGCGTGACCAGGTCCGACATGAACGGGGTCTGGAGGTGGGCGCCGTCCAGGAACATGCCCGCGTGCCACTCGAAGTCCGGCTTGGACTCCAGGAAGACCCCGTCGAGTTCGTCGATCGGCTCGGTGAGGCAGGCCAGGCCCAGGTTGAAGGGACCGAGCCCGATCCCCACGAAGTCGAGGGTTTTGGACGGGGTTTCAGGACGCGCGGTCAAGGGACTCTCCCAGGTACTGCTCGGCGTGGCCGGCGATCAGGTCGAGGACGGCGGCGATGTCGGCCGTCGTGGTCTCGGGGTTGAGCAGGGTGAACTTCAGGTAGTGGCGGCCCTGGACCTTCGTGCCCGCGACCACCGCGTCACCGGAGGCGAACAGGGCCTTGCGGGCGTACAGGTTGGCGCGGTCGATCTCGGCCGGGTCGGTGACGGCGGCCGGGATGTAGCGGAAGACGAGGGTGGAGAGGGTGGGCTCCACGACCACGTCGAAGCGCGGGTCGGCGGCCAGCAGCCTCCAGCCCTCCACGGCCAGGTCGCAGACCTCGTCGAAGAGTTGGCCGATGCCGTCGGCGCCCATCGTGCGCAGGGTCATCCACAGCTTGAGGGCGTCGAAGCGGCGGGTGGTCTGCAGGGACTTGTCGACCTGGTTGGGGATGCGCTCGGTGACCATGCGCTTCGGGTTGAGGTACTCGGCGTGGTAGGTCGCGTGCCGCAGGGTCGAGGCGTCCCGGACCAGCACGGCGGACGAACTCACCGGCTGGAAGAAGGACTTGTGGTAGTCGACGGTGACCGAGTCGGCACGCTCGATGCCGTCGATCCGGTCCCGGTACTTCAGCGAGGCGAGCAGTCCGCAGCCGTAGGCCGCGTCGACGTGCAGCCAGGTGCCGTACTGCTCGCACAGCTCGGCGATCTCCGGCAGCGGGTCGATCGAGCCGAAGTCGGTGGTGCCGGCGGTGGCGACGACGGCCATGGGGACCAGGCCGTCGCGGCGGCAGCGCTCCAGCTCGCGGGCGAGCGCGACGGTCTGCATCCGCTTGTCGGCGCCGACGGGGACGGAGACGACGGAGTCCTGCCCGAGGCCCAGCAGTTTCGCGGACTTCTTCACGCTGAAGTGGCTCACCTCGGAGGCGAAGATGCGCAGTTTGGCCAGGGAGGCAGGACCTTCCCACCCATCCCGCCCTGGCTTGGCCTCCTCCCGCGCCAGCAGCAGGGCCTGGAGGTTGGACTGGGTGCCGCCGGAGGTGAAGACGCCGTCGGCGTTCTCGCCGAGGCCGATGCGGGCGGTGGTCCAGTCGATGAGCCTGCGCTCGATCAGGGTGCCGCCGGCCGACTGGTCCCAGGTGTCCAGGGAGGAGTTGACGGCGGACAGGACGGCCTCGCCGAGCACGGCTGGGATGACGACCGGGCAGTTGAGGTGGGCCAGATAGCGGGGGTGGTGGAAGTAGACCGCGTCCCGGAGGTAGACCTCCTCCAGCTCGTCGAGCACGGCCGAGGTGTCGAGCAGCGGCTGGTCGAGGTCGATCGCGTCGATGCGGGGAGCGAGGGCGTCGACCGTGACGCCGGTGAACGGACTTTCGGTGGCGGCGAGTTTGGCGGCCACCCGCTCGACGCCTTCCGTGACGGAGCGACGGTACTGCTCCGCGGTCGTGTCATTGAGCAGGTGCGAGCGCATGCGGGGTGTCCTCCGGTGGGAGCTACGGGGAACTACGAGAAGCAGTTACTTAGGTGAGCCTAACCTAAGTAGTGCGGGATGAGGGCAGCCTTGATCGTGACGGTGATCACTCCCGTCACGCTCGTGTCTACTCGGCCGCGCGCAGCTGTTCTTCGGTCATGCCCTGGCGCCAGTAACCGACGAAGGTCACCCGGCGCCGGTCGATCCCGCGCTCGCCGACGAAGTGCCGGCGCAGCGCCTTGACCGAGCCGGACTCGCCCGCGATCCAGACGTACGGGTGCTCGGCGGGCGGGAGTTGGGCGTCTCGGAGGACGCCGAGGGCCATGGGGGACTCCTCGGCGCCGGCCGGATCCTGCACCAGCCAGGTGATCTCGGCGTCCGCCTCGGTGCTGAGGTCGAGGATGTTCCCGGCGTCGTGCACCTCCAGCCAGACGCGGGCGCGCTGTCCCGCGGGCAGGGATTCGAGGATCGCCGAGATGGCGGGCAGCGCGGTCTCGTCGCCCCAGAGCAGCACGAGGTCGGTGTCCGCGGGCGGGCGGAAGCGGATCGCGCGATTGTCGGCGATGGCGGGGCCGAGCAGGAAGACCCGGTCGCCGGCCGCGGCCCCGGCGGCCCACGCGGAGGCGGGCCCGGCCGGGGTGTGCAGCACGAAGTCGATGTCGATCTCGTCGGGGCCGCGACGCAGGGCCCGGAGTGTGTACGAGCGCATCACGGCCCGTACGTCGTCGGGGAGTTCACGCCAGGCCTGCCACCAGCCGTCGCCAAGCTCGACGGGGACGTGCGGCTCGGTCTGCCCCTCGGCGGGGATGAACAGCGACAGGGACTGGTCGCGGCCGTCGGAGAAGAAGTGCTGCAGTTCCTCGCCGCCGAAGGTGACCCGGACCAGGGACGGGCCGAGCCGCCTCGTCCGTACGACCTGGAGGGAGAAGAAACGGAACGGGGCGGCTACGGCCGTACTCATGCGTGCTCCTGAGGTGGGTTCAGGATGGGGCGGGGGTCAGCTGACCTTCTTGGCGGTCTCGATGGCCTTCGCGAGGTTCTCGACCATCGGGACGCACTTGTCGTACGACAGGATCGGCTCGGGGGAGCGGGCGATGACCTGGCCGGCCTTGACCGCGGGCAGCTTCTTCCAGGTGGCCTGGGTGATGTCGGCGGGCTGGATGGTCGCGCTGCGGTCGTCCATCATGATGATGTCGGCCGGGTACTTGTCGACGTTCTCCCAGCTGAGCGTCTCGTACCAGCCGCCGGTCTTCGCCTTGGCCTTCTCCGACGGCTCGACGAAGTTGACGCCGAGCGCCTTGAAGTACTCCAGGTCGATGGAGAGGTTGGTGCCGGAGACGTAGAAGACGGTGTCGGCCGCGGAACTGGCCATCACCTTGATGTCGGGCTTCGCCTTGGCGGCCTTGCGCAGCCTCTCCGAGGCTTCCTCGAAACGCTTCTTGGCGTCGGTGACCTCGGTCGCGGTCATGTCGGCGCCGAGTGACTCGGCCAGCGTCCACATGCGCTGCAACGGGGTGGTGAGCTGACGGTCGTAGACGGAGATCGCGACACTCGGGGCGAGCTTGGCGATCTTGTCCTTGGACTCCTCGGGGACGTACCAGAGGGTGCCGGCGTCGTCGAACATCGTGGTGAGGAGCACGTCGGGGGCGAGGGCGGCGTACTTCTCGACGTTGAACTGGCCCCAGGCGTTGCCGAGGATCGTGACCTTGCTGATGTCCATGTCGCCGGCCTGGACGTCGGCCTTGCCGTCCTTGGTCTTCGTCGGGCCGAAGACGCCCTTGACGGAGATGCCGTAGTCGTAGAGGGCGGCCGCGACACCTGTGAAGGCCACGATGTTCGCGGGCACCTTGTCGAGCTTCACCGTCGTGCCCCGGTCGTCCTTGAACGACCAGGGCCCTGACTTGGCGGCGGCCGTGCCGTCGTCCGAGCCCCCGCTTTTCGCGTCGTCGTCCCCGCAGGCAGCGAGCACGGCGCCGAGGCCGAGGGCGCCGCCGGCGGCGAGGATGCCGCGTCGGGTGAGGTGGGTGACTCTGGCGTTGGACATGGTGTGGCTGCTTTCGAACGGGGCGGAGCGTCCGCCGGACATGTTCGAAGGTAGGTTAGCCTAACCTCATTCACATCTGAACGGTGGCCCCGCGCCATTCGTCCCGGTCTGGCGTGAAGCGCATATCCCAGAACCTGGTGCGTGCGTCACTCGGCAGCCGCTATGCGACGGCCCCCGCTCCCAGGCCGGGGGCCCGATTCCAGCCACGCAGCTTCCGGGCCAGTTTCTCCACGGGGTGATGGGTGGGACGCGTCTCCTCCTCGCTCGGCGGAGTGGCGATGTAAAAGAGCGCCTCGTACGGCGTCCGGTCGCGGCCACCCCAGCGGACCACGTCGCCGCAGTCGTCCAGGATGCTCTCGATGGTCTCCCGCTGGATCTTTGTCAGATTGCCCTGAACACCCTTCACATACGCGCCGGGCCGGATGGCGACCGCGGTACCGGAGGCCTGGTTCGACTCGGGGCTGTCGGCGTCGAGTTCACCGATGGGGCGCCAGCCGACCACCTCACCCTCCCGTAGCGTCTCGATCTCGTAGTGCCAGCGCCGGACGATGTGCACCAGCACTGTCTCCACGGCCCCGAGCCGGGTGTCGAGGGTGAATCCGGTGCCGGACACCGGCCGGGACCAGACGCCCTGGCCCGCGTTGACCTTGTCGGCCAGCGCCCAGCCGTTGGCGGACGTCGCGTACTCGCCCGGTACCGGGGCCGACTGCCCGGCCCCGGCCCCCCGTTCGGCCGCGTGGGCGGGAACCAGCAGGCCGCCGGAGGCCGATACCAGAGCGGCACCCGCGCCGACTCCGGCGAACCGCTTGAGCACCGCACGCCGCGCAACGCTCTTGTGTGTCATGGCTGATCGGTTCCTTCAGTCGAAGATCGCGAATGTGATGACGGTGAACAGGTAGGGGAGGGGAATGACGAGTGCGGCCGCGAGCCAGCGCCGCCACCGCCGTCCCGTGGCAGCGGGAAAGAGCACATCCACGGTGAACACCAGCAACAGCCCAAGCCCACCGAAGACGAACAGGCTCATCCGTGCCCAGCCGGCGCCCTCGATGACACTGACATCACCGCAGTCGGTGAGGCCGAACGGGGAGTTGTCCAGCGCGCACGACCGATAGTCGGTGAGCAGGAGCCGGGCCGCGTGGAGCGGCACCATGGCGGGCACGCCGAGCAGCAGGTTGACGTACAGGGGTGCCCAGTGCCGCCAATGCGGCCTCCGCGCCGCTTCTTTGAGTTCCGGTTCCCGCATCGCCCTCGTCTCGCGCCTGTGCGTCGTGTGCGTGCGTCACATGTACTTGCGGAACACGCTCTGGTACTTGTCCTCGATGATGCGGTACATGCCCATGCGCAGCCTCGCCTGCTCCGCCGCCTCCGCTGTGGTTCCCTGGTAGTACTGCAGCAGCTTCTCGGTGTCCGTCTCACTGGTCGTCAGGCCCGGTCGGGCCAGTCCGTTCTCCGAGGCGTGCAGGATGTGCATGTACGGCACGGTCGAGATGTTGTACGACTGGTTGAAGTGCAGCTTCTCCCAGACGGCCCAGATGTCGGACTCGTTGGACGCGTCGCGCTTCGCCTCGTCGAGCAGGCCCAGATCGATCGCGTGGTTGCGGGCGGCGATCGCCCGCCTGCCGAAGATCTGCCCCACGCCCGTGGAACAGTCGTCGAGAGACGTGAGCTTGTTGCCGAACTCCGTCACCCAGTCCGGCAGCACTCCGTCGTTGTAGTAGTCGTACACACACGCGTCGGAGAAGTCGTCGTTGACCTTGGGGACGGCCAGATCGGCGATGTTGGTGATGTTGTGGTGGCGCAGCTCCCAGATCGCGGAGACCTGGATGAGCGCCTTGCGCATCCTCAGCCGGCGGGCCAGGGAGGTGAACAGGTCGTCCCAGTTCAGCATGAACTCCACGCAGAAGCTGGTGGTGTACTTGGTCATGCCGGGGGACGGCCAGGAGTCCGGCGGGCCCGACTCGGGAATGCCGATCGACTCGAAGTACGTCTGAATGTCCGTGAGGAACTGGTCCGACCACGACATGTCGAAGGCGGTGTCCAGGTCGGTACTGGCCGGAGGGGTGTCGAAGGTCTTCTGCCCGCTCTCACGGCCCGAGTTGATGTCGTTGTCGATCTCGATCGCACCGGTGCCGGAGCCGACGGTGATCGTCTTGATCTGGTCGATGGCCCAGTCCGCCGGCATGGGGAACCCCAGGTTCCCGGAGTATCCCGCGGACATGTTGGAGACGAAGCTCGCGGTGGACAGACCCGCGGCGGAGACCTGGGAGCAGGCGTTCCGGGTCGCGTAGATCCCGACCTGGTAATAGCCTCCCGCCTGGGCCATGCCCTCGTTGATTCCCCGGAAATGCGGGATGAGGTTGTTGACGATCTCCTCGCCGGTGTTGTCGTAGTCGATCGCGAAGTAGATACGGGTGCCCTTCTTGAAGCCGTGCTCCAGGGCGGCCTGTGTGGCGGCGATCGCGTCGGACGTCCCCTGTGGACGGCTGAAGTAGGAGGAGCTGTCGCCGTACGTCTGGTAGATGGGGAAGCAGCTGAGGCCGGCGCTCGCCATGGTCGCCAGCTCGCCCGGCTTGATCTTCTTGTCGAGCGTGGTACCAGGGACGTTCGTCAGGTAGCGCCCACCGAGCCGGTAACCGTCGGCGTACAGGGACTGGGCGCGCGCGGCGGTGACCTCGTCGGCGCAGTCGAAGGCCGTGCCCTTGCGGGTGTCGTCGCCGTAGGACACCAGAAGTGAGGCCCAGGTCGGATAGTCCGCGGTGCCGTTGACGCTCAGCGCCAGGAAGCTCTGGAACGAGGACACCGCGGCGGCGAGGTCGGAGGTGTAGCTGCTGGTGAAGCTCACGCCGGCCCGTCGGTTGAAGACCAGGGCGGCCGAGAACAGCTGCACCCAGGTGCCGCTGGAGCCGACGGACAGGGTGTGGCTCTTCAGACCGGCCTTGGTGGCGGGACCGAACACACCGTTGGCGGTCCCGTCCGCCATGCCGAGCTCGTACTGGATCGCGTACATCTGGGCCTTCTGCACATCGCGTGAGTAGAGCCCGTCGCACGGGATGACGAAGTAGTCGGCCCGCCCGATATAACGCGAGTTCATCCACTGCTGGATGGATCTGACGCTGTCGCTGCCGCCCGAGATGGTCGTGTAGGCGTCCATGTTCATCAGCCCCTTGACCACCTTCGGCTCAAGGGAGGTTCCGGGGTAGATGCTGTCGACACCCATGTTCGCCTTGAGTTTGGCGACACCGGCCTTGACCCGGTCGTTGTACTGTCCGTCGATTCCGCCGCCGTCATATCCCTTGCAATAGAGCGCGGACTGGATGATGCGGGTGAAGTTCCCCGAGAGTGTGGTGTTCTCGTTGATCGACGGACATTTCGAGGTGAGCGCGGCCAGCGTTCCGGGGCCGAAGTTGTCCGACTGGGGGGATATCAGGAGCTCGAACTGCAGGGCCCGGGTGAGGGCGTACATGACGTACCAGGAGGTCTGCCCGTTCTCCGTCAGCTTGGGCATGCCTGCGTAGCCGCTGTAAGTGGTGTTGAAGAAACGCTGGGCTTGCAGGACCATCTCGTCGGCCATGCCGAAGCTCGCTTTCAGGGAGTGGGAATCGCAGCGGCTACCGAGTCTTTGTCAGCCCACCTCGGATGGGAAGGCGCTGGCGTGATTACGCCAGAACGCACCGGACTTGGGCCGAGTGGATTGGCGTAATGACGTCAGAATCATTGGCAGTCGTATCCGGTGATGCCAGGATCTGCGTTCGCCGATCCCTGAGGAGATGGATATGCGAACTCTCGCAAAGGCGCTTACGGTCGCGTCCGCCGCCGGGCTGCTGATGTTCTCGGCCGTGCCCGCGAACGCGACGCAGCAGGACGAGGACAACTACTGGCTGGGCTGCCAGACGTACAACACGTTCAAGTTCCGGCTCTACTACAACTCCAACTCCGGCGGCTCGTACCGCGACTTCGGCTACGCCGTCGGCAACTTCGGGGCCGTGGAGATCTACGGCTCCGGCACCGTCGCCTACAAGTTCTGTGGCGGCACCGGCGCCGGAGCGGGCCAGGGTGTGAAGAACAATGCCGCTTCCGCCAGGAACGAGCACACGTCGTACGGCGCGTGCGTCTACTTCAGCAGCTGGTTCAACGGCGCCAAGGACTCCCTGCAGCCGGCGGTTCCCACGCCGGTGAGCAAGAACCTGGTGAACACGTACAACGAGAACGCCTCGTTCCAGTGGTGCTGAGCTCGTTCAGAGTCAGGGGCGCGTCCCGAGGGGCTCGCCCCGCCCTCGCCGTCGCGGTGGCTCTCCTCCTGCTCACGGCGTGCGGCGGGCAGAGCGCGAAGGACGAGGCCGCCGGCTCCGACCGGTCGGCGGACCCCGGTGACCCGGCGACCTGGGTGCTGCCCCTCCAGGCCTACCTGCCGGACCCCGAACAGGAGGACCTGCTGTTCCAGTCCCTGGAGGATGCGAAGGCCGCCTGCATGGCGCGGTTCGGCTTCGACTACCGACCGGCCAAGCCGCTCCCCGATTTCGGCCCGGACACCCTCACCGACCTGCGCTACGGCATCCACGACCGGCAGGTGGCCGAGACCTATGGCTACAAGCCCGCGGGGGACATGGACGCCTACCAGGAGGAGATGCGCCAGGCGATGGAGGCCAACACGCTGACTGCCGCCGAAGAGGCCGCCATGACCGGGGAGGGCGGCGGCAAGGCGGAGCTGCCCGAGGGTGGTTGCGCGGGCGAGGCCCATCGGCGGATCTACGGCACCGACGACCAGGTCTCGACGCTGGCCATGGACCTGAGCAACCAGGCATATACGAAGGCGAAGAAGACCGAACCCGTACAGAAGGTGTTCCGGTCATGGTCGCAGTGCATGGCGAAGCGGGGTTACTCGTACGACGAGCCCCTCGACGCCCCGAGCGACCCCGCCTTCGCGGCCCCGAAGGCCGAACCGGCGGAGATCGCCACCGCGTTGGCCGACCTGGAATGCCGTGATGAGTACCGCGTGGCCGAGGTGTGGTTCGACACGGAGACCCGGTTGCAGAGGGAACTGGCGGAACAGCACATCCAGGAACTCCAGGAGGCCGGACAGGTGCTGGAGACGGCGCTGAAGGCCGCGGCGCGCACGAAGGCGACCGGCTCCTGAGGAGCCTGGGAACCGGGAATCGGTGGGCCACGATGACGGACGGGGTGAGTGAGGTGCCGGTGCGGGGCGGCGGATCGCCGAAAGGCAGACGAGAGGCGGCAGTCGGTGTCGCGATGACCGGCGACCGGCTCGACGCCGGCGGCCCGGAAGCCGACGGGCCGCAGCCTGCCGGATCGGTGCGACGTCGGCGATGGCTGGTGGGAGTGGCCGTCGGCTCAGTGCTGCTCACCGGCGCGGGCGTGGCCTCCGCCCAGCTGATCCGCTCACCGGCGCAGGCGGCGGCGGAGACCGCGCCGCCCGAGCCCGACCTGCTCACCGCCGTGGTGGAGCACCGGGTGCTGAAGGACACGGTCGTGCTGCGCGGTACCGTACGCGCGGGCCAGGCCGTCGACGTGGCGCCGCAGGGCACGTCGACCGAGGGCGCGGGCGCCCCCGTGGTGACCCGGCTCCCGGTCGCGGCCGGCGATCCTGTCAAGGCCGGGCAGGTGATCCTGGAAGTCTCGGGTCGCCCGGTATTCGTGCTGCGTGGAGCCATTCCCGTCTACCGCGACCTCAAGCCCGGTGCCGAGGGCCGCGATGTCGGGCAGCTCCAGACTGCCCTGCGCGACCTCGGGTTCGACACCGGAGGGGACGCCGAGGACGTCTTCGGCGAGGGCACCAAGTCTGCCCTGGAGAAGTACTACGGGTCGATCGGCTACGAGCCCCCGCAGGCCGAGGACGACGGAGGAGAACGCCTCGACGCCGCACGCGACGCGGTGCGGGCGGCAGAGCGGGCCCTTCAGGACACGAGCGCCGCCGGGCAGAAGGCGGGCGCTGACGTCGTCCGGCAACGGGCCGAGGAGGACCTCGCGGACGCGCGAGCCGAACTCGCCGCAGCGCAGGCCGCGTCGGGGCCGATGCTGCCCGCTGCCGAGGTGGTCTTCGTCCGGGGATTCCCGGCCTTCGTCGACTCGGTCGCCGGAGCCGTGGGTTCGCGGGTCTCGGGGACCGTGCTGCGGCTCTCGGCGGGTGAGCTGGTCGTTGAGGGATACCTTCAGGAACACCAGCGCCGACTCGTCGCCGCCGGGCAAAAGGTGCAGATCCTCTCCGAACTGAGCGGTGCGCGGACTTCGGCCGAGGTGACCTCCGTGGCCGACACTCCCGAATCCGGAAAGGCCGCCGAGGGCACCGGCAGCACGACCGGTGCGACTCCCCAGGCCGGTACCTACCGGCTGGTGGTCGAACCGGACAAGCCGCTCGGTACCGACGCGGCCGGGCAGGACGTACGGCTGACCGTCGAATCGGCCTCGACCAAGGGCCGTTCGCTGGTGGTACCCATCACGGCGGTGTCGGCCGGTGCCGACAGCAGGACGTCTGTCACGGTTCTGGACGCGGACGGCACCCGGCACCGGGTCGAGGTCCAGGCCGGCACCCAGGGCGACGGTTTCGTCGAGGTCGTCCCGGTCGGCTCGGGAACCGCACTGCGGGCGGGCGACCGGGTCGTCGTCGGACTGCGCGGCACCGGCGGTGCCCGGTGAGACCGTTCCCGCGCCGGAACCGGCCGGCCACTGCGGCTGCGGCCGCCGAAGACGGGGAGACGGTGCTGGAGTTCCGCGGAGTCGGCCGGACCTATCCGGGTCCGCCGCCGGTCACCGCCCTGAGACCCGCCGACCTCTCGGTGCGTCGGGGAGACTTCGTCACGGTGTCCGGCCCTTCCGGCTCGGGAAAGTCGACGTTCCTCAATATCGCGGGGCTTCTCGACACTCCCACCGAGGGGACCTGCCTCCTCGACGGGATCGACGTCGGCGGCCTCGCCGACGCGGACCGGACCGCCGTACGGGGCCGCCGTATCGGATTCGTCTTCCAGTCCTTCCATCTCCTGCCGCACCGCACGGCACAGGAGAACGTGGAACTCGGCATGGTCTACGCGGGCGTCCCGGGCCGGGAACGGGCCGAGCGGGCGAGCGCGGCGCTGCGCGACGTGGGCCTCGGCCACCGGCGCGCCGCCCTGCCCGGCCGGCTCTCCGGCGGGGAGCGCCAACGCGTCGCCATCGCGCGGGCCCTGGCGGTCCGCCCGGCGCTGCTGCTGTGCGACGAACCCACCGGAAACCTCGACAGTGCGACGGCGGAAACCGTCCTCACGCTGCTGGACGAGCTCAACGACCAGGGAATGACACTCGTGATGATCACCCATGACCAGACCGTCGCCGCACGCGGATCGCGTCGCGTCACCATCCGGGACGGCGTGCTGAACGAGTCGGCGCCCACCGCGGCCCGGTAGGGGCACCGATGGCCAGACACAGCCCACGACGAGCCGGCGGCATCGCCGCTTCCACCCTGCGCGCGCGGGACCTGTGCGCCGAGGCGGCGGCGGGCATCCTGCAACGCCCGGCACGGTCCCTGCTCACTGTGTTCGGCACCGTCCTCGGAGTCGGCAGCTTCGTGGCCGTCCTGGGCCTGACGGCCACGGCCTCGGCCCAGATCGACAGCCGCTTCAGCAGGCTCGGCGCGACGGAAGTGACGGTCGAGGACAACGCCCGGCAGCAGAACGAGTTCGAGGACGTGGCCTTCCCCAAGGACGCCGACGAACGGGTCCGGCGGCTGAACGGCGTCGAACAGGCGGGGGTGTACTTCACCGTCCGGCTGCCGGAGGGCGTGACGGTGGGCTCCGCACCGCAGGCCGACGCCACCGCTTCGGCCGCCCGCACCCAGGTGGTCGCCGCCACGCCGGGCGCCGTCGAGGCCGCCGTACCGACTCTCGTACAGGGCAGGATCTACGACGACTTCGCCGAGCGGACCGCCGCGCCCGTCGCCGTGATCGGCGAGGGGGTCGCCGCACGGCTCGGCATCACCAGTCTGGAGAACTCGCCCGCGGTCTTCATCGGTCAGGAGGCCTTCTCCGTGGTGGGGATCGTCGGTGACGTGCGGCGCAAGGCGGATCTGCTGCTCTCCGTGGTCGTGCCACGGGCGGCGGCGGAACGCGTCTGGGGAGTGGAGAGCGCCTCGGAGCCCAGGATGCTGATCTCCACACGGCTCGGCGCGGCCCGGCAGATCGCGGGGGAGGCGGCGCTCGCCCTGCGTCCCGACCACCCGGAGTACTTCCGGGCGATCGCCCCACCGGACGCCCGGAAGCTGCGCGCGTCGGTCGGATCCGACCTCGACACGCTGTTCCTGCTGCTCGCGGGGATCTGTCTGGTGATCGGCGCGGTCGGCATCGCCAACACCACCTTGGTGGCGGTGCTGGAGCGGACCGGGGAGATCGGGCTGCGTCGTGCCCTCGGTGCGCGTGGGCGTCATGTCGCCGGACAGTTCCTGGCCGAATCGGGCGCGCTGGGGCTGCTCGGCGGGCTGCTCGGCACTGCCATCGCCACGACCACGGTGGTCGCCGTGGCCGCCGCCCGGGAGTGGACGCCGGTCGTCCATCCGGCCACCGTCACGATGGCGCCGCTGGTCGGGCTCGCGACCGGTCTGCTGGCCGGCCTCTACCCGGCTCTCAGGGCCGCACGCGTCGAGCCCGCGGAGGCACTTCGGCACTGACGCGTTCCAAGCTGTGCGGATTTGGCGTAATGCCGCCATCGTGAGTTGGGTGGTGTGGGGAGTTTTGACTAATTGTTAAGACGGGCGTGGCGGGATGCGGAACCTTAGGGTGACCTAAGAGGTTCGTAGGGTTCCATGACCGGGGGGTTGTCGTGAGTGCCGCATCGCCGGAGTGTGCAGACCTTGACCACATGGACATCATGATCATTCGTCTGCTCCACCAGGGGCTGGGCGACGCGGCCATCGGCCGCCGCCTGGGCATCGGGCACCGGACGGTCCAGCGGCGCGTGCAGCGAGTCATGGATCGCTGGGGAGTGGTGGGGCGCGTCGCACTCGGTGCCAGAGCGCAGGAGTTGGGGCTGTTGGGCGGAGTCCGGGCCGGTGGTCCGCTCGTCACGGACAACCGACTCGGGAACTCGGCCTGAATCCGGCGGCGTGAACAGGAAACGGCGGACATGAATCCCCTGGACACGCTCATCCGGGAGCACGTGACCCCCGTGATGGAGGCGGCCGGCTTCGCGAAGAAGGGCAGGACCTTCCGGCGGGCCGCGCCGAACGGCGATCACGCCTTTCTGCACATCGACGCGGACCTGGTCGATCCCGAGAAGTTCGTCTTCGAGGTGAGCTTCTGGATGGTGCCGTTGCCGAGCTGGGAGTTCGCGTACCGTGACGTTCCGAACCGCACCGCGCCCAACGCGAGCGGTGCCCTCGCCACCTGCAAGGTGATTCCGCCGGACGTGGCCGCCCATCAGCCCGAGGAGGAGGGGTACTTCCGCAGCCGATGGGCCTTCGCCGAGCCGGACACCCGCGACCTCTGCGGCCGGGAACTGGCCCGCGTGCTCACGGAGGAGGCGGTGCCGTGGATGGTACGGCTGCTGGACCGCGGGACGCTGCTGGCGGAGACCCGCACGAACCCGAACGGCGAACTGGTCCGGCTCGGCGACGCGACCAAGAGCGAGATCCTCCTGCGCATCGACGACGACCCGGTCGCGGAGGTGAGCACGCTGGTGGACAAGGCCGAGGCCGAAGGCGCCTTCCCGCCGCTGATCGCCTGGTCCCGGACCCGACTCGCCCGACGCACGACAGAGGAGAGCTGACCATGGGCTTCTGGGGCGCCTATGTCGTCTGCCGCAGCGAAACCCCGCTCGACGACCTTCACGCCGTCATCGACCGGCACGACGGCATCGACGAGCACGAACACCGCCCCGGCGGCTGGCAGATCGGCCGCTACCCGGGCGCGGAACTCGCCGACGAGGGCCCGGCGATGCTCCCCGAACTGGCCGAGGAGACGGGCGCACCGGCGCTGACCGGCTACGTGCTGGACAGCGACACGGTGTTCGTCGAGGGGTACTCCAGCGCGGGCGGATACTGGCGGGCGTGCCTGGCCCGCGAGGCCGCCGAGGCCTACTGCGAGGACGACGACGAGGACTTCGACGCCGAGTTCCCCCTCCCGGAGCAGGCGGCACAGGCCGCGACCACATGGGCCCGGGAAGCCGGCCTCACCCCCGACCCGCCGGGCCTCCTCGCTACGTTCGCGGAGGAGGACAGCGACTTCGCGGAGGAACTGTTCTTCCGGATGCTGGACCAGCTGGGCATCTGACCGGTCAGCCCACCAGCCCCAACTCCCGCGCGATCAGCATCCGCTGCACCTCACTCGTCCCCTCCCCGATCTCCAGGATCTTGGAGTCGCGCCACATGCGGGCCACCGGGTACTCGTTCATGAAGCCGTAGCCGCCGTGGATCTGGGTGGCGTCGCGGGCGTTGTCGACCGCGATCGTGGACGAGTACAGCTTGGCCAGGGCCGCCTCCTTCTTGAAGGGGGCGCCCGTGACCAGGCGGGACGCCGCGTCGCGCCAGGCGAGGCGGGCCGTGTGGGCCTTCATCTCCATGTCGGCGATCTTGAACTGGATGGCCTGGTTGGCGCCGATGGGGCGGCCGAAGGCCTGGCGTTCCTTCGCGTACTTCACCGATTCGTCCACGCAGCCCTGCGCGAGACCGGTGGCCAGCGCCGCGATCGCGATGCGGCCCTCGTCGAGGATGCGCAGGAACTGGGCGTAGCCGCGGCCCTCCGCGCCGAGGAGGTTCGCCGCCGGGACCCGGACGTCCGAGAAGGACAGCTCGCGGGTGTCGGAGGCGTTCCAGCCGACCTTCGAGTACGGCGCCGCCACCGTGAAGCCCGGTGTGCCGGACGGGACGATGATCGAGGAGATGTGGGGCTTGCCGTCGGGCTTGCGGCCCGTGACCGCCGTGACCGTCACCAACCCCGTGATGTCCGTGCCCGAGTTGGTGATGAAGCACTTGGTGCCGTTGATCACCCACTCGTTCGTCGACTCGTCCAGGCGGGCGGTCGTGCGCGTCGCCCCGGCGTCGCTGCCGCCGTCCGGCTCGGTCAGGCCGAAGGCGCCCAGGATCTCGCCGGAGCACAGGCGCGGCAGCCACTCCTGCTTCTGCTCGGGCGACCCGAAGAGGTGGATCGGCATCGCGCCCAGGGAGACCCCGGCCTCCAGGGTGATGGCGACGGAGGAGTCGACGCGGGCCAGTTCCTCCAGCGCCACGCCCAGCGCCAGGTAGTCGCCGCCCATACCGCCGTACTCCTCCGGGAACGGCAGCCCGAACAGGCCCATGCGGCCCATCTCGCGGACGATCTCGTACGGGAACTCGTGGTGCTCGTAGAACTCGCCGATCTTCGGCGCCACGACGTCGTGCGCGAACTCCTCGACGGTGCGCCGGAGTTCCTCCAGCTCGGGGGAGAGTCGGTAGTCCATGGCTGTGATCACTGCTCCTGGTGGGAGAGGGCGCGGACGGTGCGGGACGGGCTGGGTCGGCCCAGTTGTTCGGCCATCCACACGCTGGTGGCGACGAGGCGGCCGAGGTCCACTCCCGTGTCGATGCCGAGGCCCTGAAGCATCCACACGAGGTCTTCGGTGGCGAGATTGCCGGTGGCGGACTTGGCGAACGGGCAGCCGCCGAGGCCGCCCGCGGAGGCGTCGACCGTCGTCACGCCGTGTTGCAGCGCCGCGTAGGTGTTGGCGAGCGCCTGCCCGTACGTGTCGTGGAAGTGCACGCCGATCTTCTCGACGGGTACGTCCAGTTCGGTCAGCAGCGCCCGTACGTGACCCGGCGTCGCCACCCCGATCGTGTCGCCCAGGCTCAGCTCGTCGCAGCCCATGTCCAGCAGGGCCCGGCACACCCGTACCACCTGCGGGACCGGGACCGCGCCCTCCCACGGGTCGCCGAAGCACATCGAGAGGTAGCCGCGGACATGGCCGCCCGCCTCCTTGGCACGGCCGACCACCGGCTCGAACATCGCGAGCGCCTCGTCCACCGTGCGGTTGAGGTTGGCCTTGGCGAAGGACTCGGTGGCGCTGGCGAAGACGGCGACCCGACGGGCACCGAGCGCGAGCGCACGCTCCAGGCCGCGTTCGTTCGGCACGAGCACCGGGAGGTCCACCGGCAGCTCGCCCACCATCGGGAACAGCTGCTCCGCGTCGGCGAGTTGGGGCACCCACTTCGGGTGTACGAAGCTCGTCGCCTCGATCGTCGTCAGGCCCGCGTCGGCCAGCCGGCGGATGAACTCCGCCTTGACCTCCGTCGGCACGGTCGACTTCTCGTTCTGAAGTCCGTCCCGTGCGCCGACCTCGTGGATGCGGACGCGGGCGGGCAGGCCCGGGGACGGTACGACCATGGGAAGTGTCACTGGTCCTCCTCTGCCGGCGTGATGACCGCGAGCACCTGGTCCATGGCGACCGTCGTGCCCGGTGTGACGTCCAGTTCGGCGACCGTGCCGGCGTGCGGGGCGGAGATGACGTGCTCCATCTTCATCGCCTCGACCACCAACAGGCTCTGACCGGCGGTCACTTCGTCCCCGACCGCCACCTTCACCACCGTCACCGTCCCGGGCATGGGCGCGGTCAGCGAGTCGGCGCCCGCGTGCCCCGCGCGCGTGAGGGACGCGGCGACCGGGTCGTGGTCGCGCACCTGCCAGGCGTCGCCGTCCCGGCCGAGCCAGGTGCCGTCCGGCAGCGCGGCGAAGGTGTGGCGGACGCAGTCGAGCATGAAGGTGAGCCGGCCCTCGGCCCCAGGACGCGGGGGCACGCCCCCGGACCCCCGGAGGGGTTCGTCCGCGCCGGGGAGCAGCAGCTCGACGCCGCCGCGCGGCGTGCTGCGCACGCGCACGGTGACCGGCTCGTGGCCCGGCACCCGGAGGTGGTGCGGGGTCCACGCCCGCTCGCCGCCCAGCCGCCATCCGTCCGCCGCCGAGAACGGGTCGGCCCAACCGGCGTCGGCGGCAGGCGCGAGCGCGGCCCGGCGGGCCAGCACCGCCGCCGCGTACACCTCCGCGGGCACCTCGTCCCGCACGAGCGCGTCCACTTCCCGCTCGACCAGCCCCGTGTCCAACTCGCCCGCCACGACCGCCGGATGGGCGAGGAGCCGCCGCAGGAACCCGGCGTTCGTCTGCACGCCCAGCGTCACCGTCTCCGCGAGCGCGGCCCGCAGTCTGCGGATCGCGGTCTCCCGGTCCGGCCCGTACGCGATCACCTTGGACAGCATCGGGTCGTACAGCGAACCGACCTCCGTGCCCTCACTGAGCCCCGAGTCGGTACGGACCCCGTCACCCTGCGGCTCGGCCAGCCTCAGCACCGTCCCGCCGGACGGCAGGAACCCGCGCGCGGGGTCTTCCGCACACACCCGCGCCTCGATCGCGTGCCCTGTGAGCTTGATGTCGCCCTGCTCGTACGGCAGTTCCTCACCCGCGGCCACCCGCAGCTGCCACTCCACCAGGTCCAGGCCCGTGACGAACTCGGTCACCGGGTGCTCCACCTGGAGCCGCGTGTTCATCTCCATGAAGTAGTACGACGACGGGTCGCCGCCCGGGACGATGAACTCCACCGTGCCCGCGCCCCGGTACCCGCACGACCGCGCCGCCTGCACCGCCGCCTCGCCCATCGCCGCGCGCGTGGCCTCGTCGAGGAGCACGCTCGGCGCCTCCTCGATGATCTTCTGGTGCCGGCGCTGCAGGGAGCACTCGCGCTCGCCGAGGTGGATCACGTTCCCGTGGCCGTCCGCCAGCACCTGGATCTCGATGTGCCGGGGCCGGTCCACCCACCGCTCGACCAGGAGCGTGTCGTCGCCGAAGGAGGCGCGGGCCTCGCGGCGGGCGGCGGCGATCTCCTCCTCCAGGACGGTCAGGTCCCGCACCAGCCGCATGCCCTTGCCGCCACCGCCGGCCGACGGCTTGAGCAGCACCGGCGCGCCCAACTCACGGGCGGCGGCAGCCAGTTCGGGGTCGCGGCCGCCCGGTACGACCGGTACCCCGGCCGCCTTCACCGTCTCCTTGGCCCGGATCTTGTCGCCCATCAGGGAGATGGCCTCGGCGGGCGGCCCGATGAAGACCAGCCCGGCGTCGGCGCAGGCGCGCGCGAAGCCGGCGTTCTCGGCGAGGAAGCCGTATCCCGGGTGCACGGCCTGGGCGCCGGTGCGGGCCGCCGCCTCCAGGATCCGCTCCACGGACAGATAGCTCTCGGCGGCCGGCGCGGGACCGATCCGTACCGCCGTGTCGGCCTCACGGACGTGCCGGGCGTCCGCGTCCGCGTCGGAGAAGACGGCCACCGAGCGCACGCCCAGCGAGCGCAGCGTACGGATCACACGGACGGCGATCTCGCCCCGGTTGGCGACCAGTACTGTCTCGAACATCGGTCCTCACATCCGGAAGACGCCGAACTGGGGGTCGCCCAGCGGCGCGTTGGCGCAAGCGGTCAGGGCCAGGCCGAGCACCTGGCGGGTCTCCAGCGGGTCGATCACGCCGTCGTCCCAGAGGCGGGCGGTCGCGTAGTAGGCGTTGCCCTGGCGCTCGTACTGCTGCCGGACGGGGGCCTTGAAGGCCTCCTCGTCCTCCGCCGGCCAGGACTCGCCGCGTGCCTCCAGCTGGTCGCGCTTGACGGTCGCGAGGACCGAGGCGGCCTGCTCGCCGCCCATCACGGAGATCTTGGCGCCGGGCCACATCCACAGGAAGCGGGGGGAGTAGGCGCGGCCGCACATCGAGTAGTTCCCGGCGCCGTACGAGCCGCCGACCACCACCGTCAGTTTCGGCACGCGCGTGCACGCCACGGCCGTGACCATCTTGGCGCCGTGCTTGGCGATGCCGCCCGCCTCGTAGTCCTTGCCGACCATGAAGCCGGAGATGTTCTGCAGGAACAGCAGCGGGATGCCGCGCTGGTCGCACAGCTCGATGAAGTGGGCGCCCTTCTGGGCGGACTCGGAGAACAGGATGCCGTTGTTGGCGACGACGCCGACCGGGTGGCCGTGGATCCGGGCGAAGCCGGTGACCAGGGTCTGCCCGAACTCGGCCTTGAACTCCGCGAAACGCGAGCCGTCGACCACGCGCGCGATGATCTCGCGGACGTCGTACGGGGTGCGCGGGTCGACCGGCACGGCGCCGTACAGCCCGTACGGATCGACCTTCGGCTCGGCGACCGGGGTGACCTCCCAGGGCAGCGGCCCGCGCGCGGGGAGCGTCGAGACGATGTTCCGCACGATGCGCAGGGCGTGCGCGTCGTCCTCGGCGAGGTGGTCCGTGACGCCGGAGATCCGGGAGTGGACCTCGCCGCCGCCCAGCTCCTCTGCGGTGACCACCTCGCCGGTCGCCGCCTTCACCAGCGGAGGCCCGCCCAGGAAGATCGTGCCCTGGCCCCGGACGATGACCGCCTCGTCGCTCATGGCCGGCACATACGCCCCACCGGCCGTGCACGAGCCAAGAACCGCCGCGACCTGCGGGATGCCGGCGCCGGACATCCGCGCCTGGTTGTAGAAGATCCGCCCGAAGTGCTCGCGGTCCGGGAACACCTCGTCCTGCATGGGCAGGAAGGCGCCGCCGGAGTCGACCAGGTAGACGCAGGGAAGGCGGTTCTCCAGGGCCACCTCCTGGGCGCGCAGGTGCTTCTTCACCGTCATCGGGTAGTACGTCCCGCCCTTGACGGTCGCGTCATTGGCGACGACCACGCACTCGCGCCCGCTCACCCGCCCGATCCCGGCGATGACCCCGGCGGCCGGGGCCGCCCCGTCGTACATCCCGTCGGCCGCGAGGGGCGCCAGCTCCAGGAACGGCGACCCGGGGTCGAGCAGCGTGTCCACCCGGTCGCGCGGCAGCAGCTTGCCGCGCGCGGTGTGCCGGGCGCGCGCCTTCTCGCCGCCGCCGAGCCGCGCCGCGGCCAGCTTGCCGTGCAGCTCCTCGACCAGCGCGCGGTGCGCCGCCTCGTTGGCCCGCCAGGCCTCCGACGCGGGGTCTGCCGCGCTCGTCAGCTCCGGTGCCTCGTGCATCCTGCGGTCCCCTCACCCAGTGGTCGACTGTTAATGAGCGTTAACCATCTCCTTCAGGTTAACGACCGCTAACCTCCCTGTCTAGAATTGCTTCCATGGCCACCAGAACCGACGCCCCCACCCGCCGCGAGCAGATCCTCAAGGAGGCCGCGCGGCTGTTCGCCGAGCGCGGTTTCCACGGGGTCGGCGTCGACGAGATAGGTGCCGCCGTCGGCATCAGCGGCCCCGGTCTCTACCGCCACTTCGCGGGCAAGGACGCGATGCTCGCCGAGCTCCTGGTGGGCATCAGCGGCCAGCTGCTGACGGGCGCCAAGCGGCGGCTCGCGGAGGCGGACGGGACTCCCGCCGAGGAGGTCCTCGACTCGCTCATCGAGGGGCACATCGACTTCGCGCTCGACGACCGCCCCCTGATCACCCTGCACGACCGCGAGCTGGACCGCCTCCGGGACAGCGACCGCAAGCTGGTGCGGCAGCTCCAGCGGCAGTACGTGGAGCTGTGGGTGGAGGTGCTGCGCGAGGTGTACCCCGGGCTCACCGAACCCGCCGCCCGGTCCGCCGTGCACTCGGTCTTCGGCCTCCTGAACTCCACCCCGCACCTGGGCCGCCCCGGCTCCCTCCCGGGCCGCGGCGCGACGGCGGAGCTGCTGCACCGGATGGCCAGGGGCGCCTTCGCGGCGGCGGGAGCGTGACGAGCGTTACGGAGGTGCTCCTCTGGACGGCCTTGCCTACTCGCCGGTACCTTGGAGTCTGAGCAAGCGCTTAGACAGAGGACCCAGGAGGTGGCGCGGTGCGCCGTACGGTGTTCAACGAGGACCACGAGGCGTTCCGGGAGACCCTCCGGGCCTTCATCGAGGCCGAGGTCGTTCCCGTCTACGACGAGTGGTTCGCCGCCGGCCAGGCGCCGCGCGACTTCTACTACAAGCTGGCCGAGCTGGGCCTCTTCGGCATCAACGTGCCGGAGGAGTTCGGCGGCGCGGGCATCGACTCGTACAAGTTCGAGGCCGTGATGTACGAGGAGACGGCCCGCGCGGGCGTCCACTTCGGCGGCTCCGGCGTGCACGTGCTGCTCGCCCTGCCGTACATCAAGATGCTCGCCACCGACGAGCAGAAGAAGCGCTACCTCGAGAAGTTCGTCACCGCCGAGGAGATGTGGGCCCTCGCGATGACCGAGCCGGGCACCGGCTCCGACCTCGCGGGCATGAAGACCACCGCCAAGCTCTCCGAGGACGGCACGCACTACGTCCTCAACGGCTCCAAGACCTTCATCACCGGCGGCGTGCACGCCGACCGCGTCATCGTCTGCGCCCGCACCGCCGCGCCGACCGCCGAGGACCGCCGCCACGGCATCTCCCTGTTCGCCGTGGACACCAAGTCCGAGGGCTACTCCATCGGCCGCAAGCTCGACAAGCTCGGCCTGCGCACGAGCGACACCGCCGAGCTGGCCTTCGTCGACGTCAAGGTCCCGGTCGAGGACCTCCTCGGCGAGGAGAACAAGGGCTTCTACTACCTCGGCCACAACCTCGCCTCCGAGCGCTGGGGCATCGCCTTCGGCGCCTACGCGCAGGCCAAGGCCGCCGTCCGGTTCGCCCAGCAGTACGTCACGGACCGCACCGTGTTCGGCAAGACCGTCGCGTCCTTCCAGAACACCAAGTTCGAGCTGGCCGCCTGCAAGGCCGAGGTGGACGCCGCCGAGGCCGTCGCCGACCGCGCCCTGGAGGCCCTGGACGCCGGCGAGCTGACCCCGGCCGAGGCCGCCTCCGCCAAGCTGTTCTGCACCGAGGTCGCGCACCGCGTCATCGACCGCTGCCTCCAGCTGCACGGCGGCTACGGCTTCATGAACGAGTACCCGATCGCCCGCCTGTACGCGGACAACCGCGTCAACCGCATCTACGGCGGCACCAGCGAGATCATGAAGACGATCATCGCGAAGGACATGGGTCTGTAAGGTCCCGGCAATTACCGCCCGGTACAAACAGAGACCATGAGCCAGGCACTACAGGATCTCCTCGATCTGCTCGACCTGGAGCAGATCGAGGAGAACATCTTCCGCGGCCAGTCCCGGTCCGCCGTCGTCCCGCGCGTCTTCGGCGGACAGGTGGCGGCCCAGGCGCTGGTCGCCGCCGGGCGCACGGTCCCCGCGGACCGGCACGCCCACTCCCTGCACGCGTACTTCCTGCGCCCCGGCGACCCGGGTGCGCCCATCGTGTACACCGTCGAGCGCATCCGCGACGGCCGCTCCTTCACCACCCGCCGGGCCATCGCGGTCCAGCACGGCCGGCCGATCTTCGCGCTGTCGGCGTCCTTCCAGACGTACGAGGAAGGCCTCGACCACCAGGCGCCGATGCCGCCCGCGCCCGACCCGGTGACGCTGCCCACCTCCCAGGAGCGGCTGCGCGGCTACGACCACATTCCGGCCGAGATCGCCGAGAAGTTCCTTCAGGCGCGCGAGGCCGTCGACCTGCGCTATGCCGAGGAGCCGCCGTACGGGAAGTACGGCGAGCCGCGCGAGCCGCACTCCCAGGTGTGGTTCCGCACCAACGGCAAGCTGGGCGGAGCCATCGACGAACCGCTCCTGCACGTCGTCCTCGCGACCTACGTCTCCGACATGACCCTGCTCGACTCGATCCTGCTCGCGCACGGCCGCGGCGGCTGGGCGGTCGGTGACGTGGTCGGGGCCTCGCTGGACCACGCCATGTGGTTCCACCGGCCGTTCCGCGCCGACGAATGGCTGCTGTACGACCAGGAGTCGCCCTCGGCGTACGGCGGCCGCGGTCTCGGCCAGGCCCGCATCTACACGCAGGACGGAAAGCTGGCCGTCTCGGTCGTACAGGAAGGCGTGGTGCGCGTCCCTCGGGAAGACTGAGGGGCATGACCTCAGCAGCGGAGGAGGGCGGCGGCGAGAGCACCTTCACGGTGATCGTCGCCGCCGTCGCCAATCTCGGGATCGCGCTCGCCAAGGCGGTCGCCGGCGTCATCAGCGGTTCCAGCGCGATGCTCTCCGAGGCCGCGCACTCGGTCGCCGACACGGTCACCGAGGTACTCCTGCTCACCGCCCTCAAACGCAGCGAGAAACCCGCCGACGAGGAACACCCGCTCGGCTACGGCCCCGAGCGCTACATCTGGGCCATGCTGGCCGCCGTCGCCACGTTCGTCGGAGGCGCGGTCTTCTCGATCTACGACGGCGTCCACACCCTCGTCGCGGGCGAGGACCTCGGTGACCCGGTCGTCTCGTACGTCGTCCTCGGCGTCGCCTTCCTCCTGGAGGGCTACTCCCTGCGGACGGGACTGCGGCAGGCGCGCGGCGAGGCGGACCGCTTCGAGGCGCCCTTCAAGCTCTACCTCCGGCACACGCCCGACACCGCCGTGAAGGCCGTCGTGCTGGAGGACTCGGCCGCCCTGATCGGCCTGGTCCTGGCGGCCGGGGGACTGCTCGGCGGACAGCTCACCGGCTCCGGGGTGTGGGACGGCGTCGCCTCCCTCCTCATCGGTCTGCTGCTGCTCGTCGTCGCCTGGGTGCTGGGCCGCTCCAACGCCGAGCTGCTCATCGGGCGCCCGCTGCCGAAGGCCATGCGGGAGCGGATCCGGACCGAGCTGCTGGCGAACGAGCACGTCGAGGCCGTACTGGAGCTGACGACGCTCGTGCAGGGGCCGCGTGAGGCGCTGGTGGCCGCCAAGGTGGACTTCCGGGACGTGTCCACGGCGGCGCAGATCGAGTGGGCCTGCGAGCAGGCCGAGCTGCGGATCCGCGAGGTGTACCCGGCGGTGAGCAGGGTGTATCTGGATCCGACGCCGGGGTTCGCCCAGCGGCGCGAGGAGGGGCTGAACCCCTGGCCGTGAAAGGCGGTTGAGGCCGACCGCCGTGGGCGGTTGGATGCCGTCATGGCCGAGGAGTCGTGGAACTGGCGGGGCGGACGGATCCGGGACGCGTTCGTCGTGGCCGCGGGCATCGCGGGCGAGCTGGTGTCCAAGCCCGCAGTCGCCGAGGCGTGGGACAAGCCGAGCGTGCTCAGGAACTGGACCGTGCGGGGGCTCGCCGGGCACATGTTCTGGCAGGAGTTCGCCCTGCCGGGGATGCTCGCCGCGCCGGTGCCGACGGAGCCGGTGATCCCGCTGCGCGAGTACTACCTGGACCGGGTGACCTGGCTGGACGGCGGCGCCGACTCACCCGTCGGCGAGCGCATCCGGCAGGGCGGGGAAGCCGCGGCGGCGGACGGGCACGCGGCCCTCCGGCAGGAGATCGACAAGGCGACGGGCATGCTCCGGGCCATGCTGCCGGACGTCCCCGCCGAGCGGCCCGTCCACATCCCCACCTGGGGCGACTGGTCCCTCGAACTCGACGACCTGCTGCTCACCCGCACGCTCGAACTCGTCGTCCACAGCGACGACCTGGCGTGCAGCGTGGGCCTGCCGACACCGGAGTTCCCGGAGTACGTGACCGCCCCGGTGATCGACCTGCTCACCCGCCTCTCGGCCCGCCGCCACGGCCCGCTCAAACTGGTCCGGGCACTCGCCCGGGACGAGCGGGCACCCGGTCCGATCGCCGGGATCTAGTCGAGCCCCGCCTCCGCGAGCAGGAACGCCGTCATCGGGTCGTAGTGGCGCGGGCTGACCACGTGGTCGTCGAGCGGGACGGTCACCTGTACGGTCCCCTCGGACTCGGCGAGGAAGAGCGCCGGGTCGTTGCAGTCGGCGTAACCCACCGAGTCGACGCCGTGCTGACCGGCGTACCCCGCCCAGCCGTGGTCGGCGACGACCAGGTCCGGCAGGGGGCGGCCCTTGCGTTCGAGGCCCGTCAGGATGGCCTTCATCGGCTCGCCCGAGTGGGTGTGCCAGAGCGTGGCGCCGTGCTCCAGGACCGCCACGTCCGCGAACTGCATGACGTAACCCTCGTCCGTCTGCAGCCCCTCCGGGATGACGACGATCTCGCAGCCGGCCGTCCGCAGTGCGGCCGCCGTCGCGCGGTGCACGTCCAGCAGGCCGCCCGGGTGGCCGGTCGCGAACAGCACCCGCTGCCGGCCCTCGGCCGCCTTGCGCAGCCGCCCCGCCAGCCGCTCCAGCGCGGCGACCGTCAGCTCGGGGTCGATGGTGTCCTGGCCGTACCGGTACTCCGGGTCGTCGTTCACGCCGACCCGCTCCGCCATCACCGCGAGCACGTCCTGCTCGTCGCTCCAGCGGTCACCGAGCTCCAGGCCGAGCCAGTAGTGGCGGTCGCCGTTCGCGAGCTTGCGGTAGTGGTTCAGGTTGTTCTCGCGGGGCGTCGCGACGTCGCCCGCGATGCGGGTCCGTACGAGGTGGTCGACGAGCTCGGCGCGGCTGGGGGTCCCGGGTATCGGCATGAAACCCATTGTGAGGCAGCGGACCGCGCACGTCCCTGGCGTCCCGGACGCTGCGACGTGGGTCACGTACTCATGGTGATGAGCCGCGGTACCTATTGCTGCCGCAGGGCGAACCACAACTCCATGCGTACGTCGGGGTCGTCGAGGTCGGTGTCGAGCAGCGCCGCGCAACGGGCGATCCGCTGGCGGACGGTGTTGCGGTGCACGGACAGCGCGACGGCCGTACGGTCCCAACTCCCGTGCAGCGAGAGCCAGGTGCGCAGGGTCTCGGCGAGCGCGGGGGTGTCGGCGATCGGCGCGAGCAGGGCACGGGCGTGCGCGGCGGCCTCCTCGGCACCTACGAGTTCGGTGAGCCCGGCCCGCTCCCCGTGCCGGACGACGGCGACCCGAGTGGCCCGCGCCCGCGCCAGCGCCCGCCCGGCCTGAGCATCGGCGGACACCCAGGCATCGGGGCCGACGGGCGCGCTTACGCCGAGGACCCAGCCGGGGGGAGGGGCGGGCTCGCGGTCGGCGGGCAGCAGCACCCGGACGATGTCACCGGAGAGGTCCACGAGGGGCGAGCCGAGGGCCGCGCCGAGGGCGGAGGCGGACACCGGGTCCGGAGGTGACGAAGGGCGGGCGACGGCCGGGTCGGCGGACCTCGCGCCGGGCGCATACGGGGCGGCGGCCCTCCTGTCCGGCGCGTGCGTCTCCGGTCGCGCGTGCACCACCAGCCAGCGGTCCGCACCGCCCCCACCCCCGCCCGTGCCCAGCAGCGGGGCCACCTCCTCCGGACTCGCCCCCAGCAGCACCCGTACCAGCGCCGAGGACCGTGCCGCCCCCGTGCCGCTCTGGTGCTCGCCGGTCAGCAGTGAGAGCAGGACCGCCGCCACCGACGCGATCGTGTGGTCGCCCGGTTCGCGGTGCGGGGACGCCACGCCCAGGACGAAGCCCTGGCCCGCGCCCAGGGCGTAGGCGGCGAGGTGGGTGCCGGCCGCCGCGTCGGTCGCGGAGGTGGGAGTGCCCGGGCCCGACGGGCGTACCACCTCGGCGAGTTCGGCCAAGGAGTCGCGGATGCCCGCCCCTTCCGGGACGCGGCCCGCCGCCGCGACCTCCACACCCTCCGGGCCGTACAGCACCGCCCGTCCCCCCACCCGCTGGGCCAGCTGCCGCAGCACCGACGGCACCGGGTCCGGGCGGGAGGCCGCCGCGGCGAGGCTCTGCTGGGCCTCCGTCACACGGCGGAGCTCGGCGAGGCGCGCCTGGGCCATCAGCTGCCAGACCGCGCGGGCCACGCCCGAGAAGGTCGTCTGCTCGGGCACCTCGATCAGCGGCAGCTCGTACGCGTCGCAGGCCGCCACCAGCGCCCGCGGCACCGTGTCGTGCACCGGTGCCACCCCGAAGCCCAGCGCCGCGCCGCCCGCCGCCACGATCCGCGAGACGTAGTCGTCGAAGTACGTGCCCGAGCCCGCCGCCTCCGTGATGTGCACCCCGGCCGTCAGCAGCAGCTCGCCGCCCAGCAGATACGGGTACGGGTCGGCCATCTCCGAGGTGTGCGCCCAGTGGATGACGATGCCGGGGTCGACGGGGCCCGCGATCTGCCGCAGGGCCAGGTCCTCACGGGCCAGGAGCGCCGCGAGGGGCACCGGTGGAGTAGGGGGAACAGTGGGTTCCGGCATGGTGTGCGTTCCCTCCAGCCCGTACGGCCCGAATGGATGAAACGTACACTTCGCAGTCGCTTTCCGGCCACCTAGTGTCGTCCCCACACCCGCCGGCGAACCCACTGCGACTTCAAGTGAAGGAGGCCTGTCCCATGGCCGTCGACTACACAGTGATCGTCGTCTATCTGGCCGGCATGCTGGCCATGGGCTGGTGGGGCATGCGCCGCGCCAAGTCGAAGAGCGACTTCCTGGTCGCCGGGCGCCGCCTCGGCCCCGCCATGTACTCCGGCACCATGGCCGCGATCGTCCTCGGCGGCGCGTCCACCATCGGCGGCGTGGGACTGGGGTACCAGTACGGCCTCTCCGGCGCCTGGATGGTCTTCACCATCGGCCTCGGCCTGCTCGCCCTCTCCGTCTTCTTCTCCGCCCGCATCGCCCGCCTGAAGGTCTACACCGTCTCCGAGATGCTGGACCTCCGCTACGGCGGCCGGGCCGGCGTCATCTCCGGCGTGGTCATGTGGGCGTACACCCTCATGCTCGCGGTGACGTCCACCATCGCGTACGCCACCATCTTCGACGTCCTCTTCGACATGAACCGGACCGTCGCGATCATCCTCGGTGGCTCGATCGTCGTCGCGTACTCGACGCTCGGCGGCATGTGGTCGATCACCCTGACCGACATGGTGCAGTTCGTCGTCAAGACGATCGGCGTGCTCCTGCTCCTGCTTCCGATCGCGGTGGTCAAGGCCGGCGGCTTCTCCGAGATGAAGGCCAAGCTGCCGACCGAGTACTTCGACCCGCTGGGCATCGGCGGCGAGACGATCTTCACGTACGTCCTGATCTACACGTTCGGCATGCTCATCGGCCAGGACATCTGGCAGCGCGTGTTCACGGCCCGCAGCGACCGGACGGCGAAGTGGGGCGGCACGGTCGCGGGCACCTACTGTCTCGCGTACGCCCTCGCCGGTGCCGTCATCGGTACGGCGGCCCGGGTGCTGTACCCCAAGCTCGGCAGCCCGGACGACGCCTTCGCGACCATCGTCAAGGACGAACTCCCCGTCGGTGTCAGGGGATTGGTGCTGGCCGCCGCGCTCGCCGCCGTGATGTCGACCTCCTCCGGCGCGCTGATCGCCTGCGCCACCGTGGCCAACAACGACATCTGGTCCCGGCTGCGGGGAGCCGTGCGCAGGTCCGACGGAGAGCACGACGAGGTCAAGGACAACCGGCTGTTCATCCTGGTCATGGGCCTCGCCGTGATCGGTACGGCGATCGCCCTCAACAACGTCGTCGAGGCGCTGACGGTGGCGTACAACCTGCTCGTCGGCGGGCTGCTCGTCCCGATCCTCGGCGGACTGCTGTGGAAGCGCGGCACCGTGCACGGCGCGCTCGCCTCGGTGACCGTCGGCGGCCTCGCGGTGATCGGTCTGATGGCGGGTTACGGCATCCTCGCCAACGAGCCCGTCTACTACGGCCTGCTCGCCTCCCTCGCCGCCTACGTGGTCGTCTCCCTCCTCACGCCCGCGACCGACCCGGCCGTCCTGACCGCCTGGCGCGAGCGTCTCGCCGGCCGCGGCGCCCCCGAAGCCACGGCCGCCCCGGTCCCGGCTCCCCAGTAGAGTCGTACAAGAAGTAGTACATATAGCTCCATGCGCGATGAAGCGTAGGAAAGAAGGCATTACCTCATGAGCAGCAACGAGACGCCCCGCGGCCCCGTCGACTCCTCCCGCATCCCGCGGTACGCCGGACCCGCGACCTTCGCCCGGCTGCCCCGCCTCGACGAGGTCGGCCGTGCCGACGTCGCCGTCGTGGGCGTGCCGTTCGACTCCGGCGTCTCGTACCGGCCGGGCGCCCGCTTCGGCGGCAACGCGATCCGCGAGGCGTCCCGGCTGCTGCGGCCCTACAACCCGGCGCAGGACGCGTCCCCGTTCGCGCTGGCGCAGGTGGCGGACGGCGGGGACATCGCCGTGAACCCGTTCAACATCAACGAGGCCGTCGAGACGGTCGAGGCCGCGGCCGACGAACTGCTCGGCACCGGCGCCCGGTTGATGACCCTGGGCGGCGACCACACCATCGCCCTGCCGCTGCTCAGGTCCGTCGCGAAGAAGCACGGCCCGGTCGCGCTGCTCCACTTCGACGCCCATCTCGACACCTGGGACACGTACTTCGGCGCGGAGTACACGCACGGGACCCCGTTCCGGAGGGCAGTCGAGGAGGGCATCCTCGACACCTCGGCCCTCTCCCACGTCGGCACCCGCGGCCCGCTGTACGGCAAGCAGGACCTCACCGACGACGAGAAGATGGGCTTCGGCATCGTCACCTCGGCGGACATCTACCGCCGCGGCGCCGACGAGGTCGCCGACCAGCTGCGGCAGCGGATCGGCGACCGCCCCCTCTACATCTCCATCGACATCGACTGCCTGGACCCGGCCCACGCGCCCGGCACGGGCACGCCGGAGGCGGGCGGCATGACCTCCCGCGAACTGCTGGAGATCCTCCGCGGCCTCGCGTCCTGCAACCTCGTATCGGCCGACGTCGTCGAGGTCGCGCCCGCGTACGATCACGCGGAGATCACGTCGGTGGCCGCGTCCCACACGGCGTACGAACTGACCACGATCATGTCCCGCCAGATCGCCGCGGCGAGGGCTCAGGAGAAGGCTGCGAAGTGACCCACGACCACGACCTGGAACTCCGCCCGACCCAGGCGCAGATCTCCGCCGCTCTGAACCCTCCTCCCGGCCGCAACGGCGGAGACCTGGTCGTGGAGACACTCGCCGCCCTCGGCACGACGACCGTCTTCGGCCTGCCCGGCCAGCACGCGCTGGGCATGTTCGACGCCCTGCGCCGCTCGTCCCTGCGGTACATCGGGCTGCGGGTGGAGAACAACGCCGGGTTCGCGGCGGACGCGTACGGCCGGATCACCGGTGAGGCGGCACCGCTGCTGCTGTCGACGGGGCCGGGCGCGCTGACGTCTCTCGCGGCGTTGCAGGAAGCGGCGGCGGCATCGGCCCCCGTCCTGGCGATCAGCAGTCAGATCCCTTCCGCCGGCCTGGGCGGCGGCCGGCACGGCTACCTCCACGAACTCCCGGACCAGTCCGCCTCCTTCCGTGGCGTGGTGAAGTCCGTCCACACGGTGCGCACCCAGTCCCAGATCCCGTCCGCGATCGAGGCGGCCTGGAAGTCGGCGCTGACCGCCCCGCACGGGCCGGTGTGGGTGGAGATCCCGCAGGACGTCCTCCTGGCCGAGACCGCGATCCCGGTGGTCACGGGCGGCGACGCCTTCCCCGAGGACCTGCCCCCGCGCCCCGAACTCACCGCCGTCGCGGCCGACTTGCTCTCCCGCGCCGCCCGCCCGGCGATCATCGCGGGCGGGGGAGTGGTACGGGCGGACGCGTCCGGCAAGCTGCGGCAGCTGGCGGAGGTGCTGCGGGCGCCGGTGGTCACGACGCCCGGTGGCAAGGGCGCGTTCCCCTGGAACCATCCGCTGTCCCTGCAGTCGTGGATCGAGGACCGGCACACGACCGACTTCCTGGAGGACGCGGACGTCCTGCTGGTGGTGGGCTCCGGGCTCGGTGAACTGTCCTCGAACTACCACACGTTCAAGCCGCGCGGCCGGGTGATCCAGATCGAGGCGGACCTCGGCAAACTGGAGTCCAACCACCCGGCCCTCGGTATCCACGCGGACGCCCGACTGGCGTTGCAGGCGCTGCTGGAGACGGTGGTGGAGCGGGCCGACGAGGGGGCGCCGGAGCGGGTGCGCGAGGTGCTGGCCCGCGTCGCGGACCGGATCGCCGGCCAGGAACTCACCCTGGAACAGGACGTGTTGGCGTCCGTCCGCAAGGCCCTCCCCGCCGACTCCCCGTCCTTCTGGGACATGACCATCCTCGCCTACTGGGCCTGGTCGGCCTTCGACGCCAAGGGCCCCAACCGCATGCACTCGGCACAGGGCGCGGGCGGCCTGGGCTACGGCTTCCCCGCGGCGCTCGGCGCGGCGGCGGCGGATCCGACACGGCCCGTGCTGGCGGTGTCCGGCGACGGCGGCGCCCTGTACTCGATCGCCGAACTGGCGACGGCCCGCCAGTACGACCTGAACGTCACCTGGCTGATCGTCGACGACGGCGGCTACGGCATCCTCCGCGAGTACATGACGGACACCTTCGGCGAGCCGACGGCAACGGAACTGACCCGGCCGGACTATGTGGCGCTGGCCGAGTCCTTCGGGGTGCCGGGGGTGCGGACGACCCCGGAGACGCTGGAGACGGACCTGGCCAAGGCGCTGTCGGCGCCGGGGCCGTCGGTGGTCGTACTCCCGGCCGTGCTGCGGATGTTCGCGCCTACGCATCTTGACTGACCACCCCCTGGACTGACGCCACGTGACGATCTAGTCTCGGTGCGCATCTACGGGGGAAGTTGCTAGTGAGCATGACAGTCGAACTACGTGTCTACGTGAACGGCGTCGGGCGGCTGGACGGCCTGCGCGAGTGGATGGGCGGGCACCCGGGCGTCGACGTGCGCATCGTGGAGCCGCCGCCCGAGCGCAACAGCCAGGGCACCGTGTGGGACTTCCTGTCGGTGGTGTGTGCCGCCGGCGGGCCGATCGTCGCCGCGGTGACCGCGCTGCAGCTGTGGATCGGCGCCCAGACCACCGAGATCGAGGTGGAGGTCGACGGGCGGCGCATCCGGGTGAACGGGCGCGACGCCGAGGTCAAGCTCCGCGAGGTCATGGAGATCGCCAGGGCACTGGAGGGACCGGCGGAGGCCCCGGATGACCCGGCGTGACGACATCGACTTCGGTCGTTCGCGCGCCATCCTGCTGGGCACCTCGAAGTACACGGCCGGATTCCAGGACCGCAGCCCCATGCCGGCGGCGCTCAAGAGCCTGGAGGAGATGCGCCGGGTACTGACCGGGCCCGCCGAGTGGCCCGCGAAGCGCATCACCTCCTTCGCGGACCGGCGCGACAGCAGCAAGGTCTTACGGGACATCGCCAAGCTGATCGACGACGTCGACGACGTGCTGCTGTTCTACTACGTCGGCCACGGCCAGCTGCTGACGAGCAACAGCGGCCGTTACGACCTCGGGCTCGCCCTCACCGACACCAGCGAGGACCCCGCGCAGCGGGCGCTGACCTCGCTCCGCTTCCGCGAGGTGCGCGAGCTGCTGGAACGCAGCAACGCCCGTATGAAGATCTTCGTTCTCGACTGCTGCTGCGCCGGCATCGCCACCCGCTACGCCGAACCCTCCGCCGGTCTCACCGGCCATGCCGACGGCTCCAGCCCGACGCGCGGCGCCGGCACTTACATCTGGACCGCCTGCAAGCACACCCAGAAGACGTACTTCGAGGAGAAGCCCGGCGGCCTGACCTACTTCACCAAGTTCCTGTCGGAGGTGGTCCGCGAGGCGCACGCCGAGGACTCCCTCGGGGCGACCGTGGCCGACCTGCACGACGACGTCCGCAACCGGCTGCGCGGCACGAGCCTGCCGGACGTGAGCATTCCGCCGATGCCGGATCTGCACTACAGCGGGCGGCCCGACCAGTTCCTGTTCGTGCGCGGCCAGGCCGCGGTGCGGGCCGCAGACGAGTTCCGCTTCGAGCCGCTGAAGGACGTCGACCCCCGCAAGATCGGCCCGTACGTCCTCAAGGCGCGGCTCGGCGAGGGCGGGGCCGGCCGGGTCTTCCTGGCGTTCACGCCCGGCGGACAGCCCCTCGCCGTCAAGGTGCTGCACGCCGACCTCGCCCAGGACCCGGAGTTCGCGAAACGCTTCGCCCGCGAGGTCGACATCGCCCAGCGGGTGCGCGGCAACCATGTGGCGCAACTGGTGGCCGCCGACCCCTGGTCCGACCCGCCCTGGCTGGCCGCCGCCTATGTGTGCGGGCCGTCCCTGCTCGAACTGGTCAGGGAAGCCGGTCCGCTGCCCACCCGGGACGTGATGCTGATCGCCTCGGGGATGGCCCGGGGACTCGGTGACATCCACGCGGTCGGCGCCATTCACCGCGATCTGAAGCCGGCCAACGTCATGCTGGACGAGACCGGGCCCAAGGTCATCGACTTCGGCATCGCCAAGTCCGTCACGGCCACCCGGATGACCCACACGAACACGCAGTTGGGCACCCCGGCCTACCGGTCCCCGGAGCAGGCGACGGGACGGCAGCCGGTCACCGCCAAGTCGGACATCTTCACGCTGGGCGCCACGATCTACCACCTCGCCACCGGCAAGGACGCCTTCGCGGCCGAGGACCCGCTCGGGGTCATCAACCTCATCGCGCACGAGGAGCCCGATCTCGACGCCCTGGACGAGGAGGTCCGGGACCTCGTGCGGCAGTGCCTGGCCAAGGACCCCGACCAACGGCCCACCGCCGCACGGGTGGTGGAGATCTGCGCGGCGGCCACCGGCCCGCTCAAGCCCGGCGCCTATCTGCCGGTGGAGAAGGCGGCCCCCGGCATCCACGCCCGCAACCAGTCGCTGCGCCGCCTCATGCAGACCGAGGCCGTCAAGCGGCCGCCCGTCACCCCGCCGCCGCCCCGGCCCCCGGGCCCAGGACCCGGCACCCCACCGCCCCCGAAACCGACGCCACCCGCCCCGCCGGTGTCACGCGGCGCGCTCGGCGCCCTGCTCGCCCTGGTCTGCCTGGTGCTCCTGATCTGGCTGCCGGTCCACTTCGCCGACGCCGGCTCGGGGGACGACAAGAGCTCCGGTTCCACGCAGCCGTCGGTGGACCCGTCCTCGTACACCGAACCGGAACCGGATCCGACGACACCCGACAGCGAGACACCGGACGATCCCACGACCGGACCCGAGGACACCCCTACGCCGAGTCCCAGCCCCACGAGTTTCTGGGAGACGACGGAGACCGGCGACTGCCTTGCCAACGAGGGCACCTATGAGAAGCCGGTGCTGCGGAAGACCGGCTGCACGGGCGGGGTCTTCAAGGTGGTGCAGGCGTACGACGACACCACGGACTCGGGGGAGTGCTCCGGTACGGCGGACGTCGACTACAACGTGAGCAACGCCTACTACGACCGCGTGCTGTGCCTCTCGTACCAGGCCACCAGCGCCTACCACGCGCGGGCCGGTGACTGTGTCTTCGGCCCGAACTCGGCGGGCAGCGCCTGGTACCGGCAGTCCTGCGCCACGGGCAACTTCACCGTGAAGGCGCGGCTCAGCGGCACGGACGACACGTCCCGCTGCCAGTCGTACGCCAATGTCGAGGAGAGCATCAAGACCACGACCCGGTGGAGCCAGTTGAACGTCGTGCACTGCCTCTCGATGAACTTCCCCGATGCCGCAGGTCGTGCCCCGGTCGGGTCCTGCCTGCTGATGACCGGCTCCGGGCAGCGGCACACCTTCCAGGCGGCCTCGTGCAGTGTGGCCAACGTGGTGGTCACCGGCCGTGTGTCCGTATACGACGACACGGCCTACTGCGGCTCCAACGGCTGGACCACCTGGCGGTCCAACGCCTTCCCGCAGATCGCCTACACGGTGTGCTTCAGACGCAACTGAGCGTTGCTGCCGCCCAGTTGCGTCCCGAAGCGCCGACTACCAGATCGCCTCCACCCACTCCGGGTGGTCGATGAACGGGTTGCGGTTGTGCTGGTAGGTGTCGTAGATGGTCTGGTTGCGCTTTTCCTCGAACGCGCTCGGCGGGTCCTCGTCGTTCCACTGCTTGAGGACCGAGAGCTTGCCGATGTAGGGGTTGGAGCCGTTGTTGACCTTCTCGTTGGGCTCCAGGTCGGCGAAGCCGTCGTCGCCCTCGTAGCGGACGGCCATGTAGAGGATCATGCGGGCCACGTCGCCCTTGTCCGCGTCGCGCGGCTCGAAGGAGTCGGAGTCGACCAGGCTGCCGCCGCCGTTCGTGACCGTGCTGCCGCCGTTGTCGAAGTCCAGGTTGCCGCGGATGCTGTTGACCTGGACGTCCGCCGGGCGCAGGTGGTGCAGGTCGGTGCCGGGACCGGTCACCTCGCCGAAGTCGCCGTGGGACTTGGCCCACACGTGCTCGCGGTTCCAGTCGCCGACGTCGCCGCCGTTGAGGGACTTGGCGCGGGAGACACCGCTGTACAGCAGGATCACGTTGTTGCTGTTGTTCGGGTCCTGGTCGGTGACCTTCAGCGCGTTCCAGACCGCGGAGTACGAGATCTTGGTGACGTTGGCGCTGATGATCGTGTGCAGGGACGACTTGAGGCTCGTGCCCGACTTGCCGATCGCGTTCTTGTAGTACGTCGAGTCGTACGCGGTCGTCGTCGCGGCGGCCGGGGTCGCGGTCAGGGCCGGGGCGGCGAGGCCCACCAGGACGGCGGCGGTGGTCAGCGCCACCGGCTTCCAGCGCCGTGTGCGTGTTGCCAGCCGTGTGCGTGTCGCCAGCATAAAGGTTGTCCCATCTACGCGGGTTGAATGGAGGCGGCAAGAGGGAGGGTGACATGGACATGAGGTCTTGGTGGTTAACGGGACGTTAAAAACGGCCCCCGACCGTGTGGTCGGGGGCCGTTGTGGTGCCGTGGTGCCGGTGTGCGTCAGCTGACGTCCGACGGGTCCAGGCGGTAGATCGACGCGGTGGTGGAGGTCGAGGTCGAGCTCGAGTTCGTACTCGAAGTCGAGCCCGACGTCGAACTCTTGCTGTACGCGCTCTCCTTGACCGCCGTGCCGTGTGCCTTCACCCAGTTGGCGACCTCGGTGGCGAGCTGGTTGTTGCCGCCCATCCCGCCGCCCATGCCGCCGCTGCTGATCTGGATGTAGTGCAGCTCGCCCTTCTTCACGATCTCCTTGAGCTTGGCGACCGTCATCCCGTTGTCGGAGCCGGTGAAGCCCCACATGGAGATGACCGGTTCCTGGGCGCTCAGCTCGATCTGCGCGGAGCTCTGCGAGTTGGACACCGCGAGCAGCCACTTGGCGCCGTCCTGGTGCTTCTTCAGATACGCGATGAGCTCGCTGGACGCGCCGCCGCCCATCCCGCCACCGCCGCCGAAGCCGCCGCGCTGACCGGTCGTACCGCCGCCGGGGGCCGTGCCGCCCGCGCCCGCCTCGCCGGTGCCGCCCGGTGCCGTACCGCCGGCTTCGCCCGTGCCGCCCGGGGCCTGCCCGGTGCCGCCCTGGGGCAGCTCGCCGTTCCCGCCGCCCGGCATCATCTCGCCGCCGCCCGGCAGTTCACCGTTCTGGCCGCCGCCGGGGAAGCCGCCCTCGGCCTGGCCGCCGGCCTGGCTGTTCTGGCCGCCCTGCTGGGTGCCGCCCGGCATCTCGCCGCCACCCGGGAAGCCGCCCCGGGTGCCGCCACCGCCGGGTCCGCCGCCGAAGCCGCCGCCCGTCGAGGGGCCCGCCGTCGGGTTCGAGCCGCCCATGCCGCCGCCGGTCGAGGAACCGAAGGCGGGCGAGGCGGCGTACGCCGTCGGGCCCGCGAGGGCCGCCACGGCCGCCGCCGCGACGGACACGGTGAACAGCCGCGCCCTGTTGCCCGAGCGGAAGACGAGCATGCCCGCGATCGCGAGGGCCATGACCACGGCGATCACCGGCCACAGCCAGGTGTTCCAGCCGGAGGCCCGGCGCAGCAGCACGATCGCCCAGATACCGGTGACGCCGAACGCGACCGGCAGCACCCATGCCCACCGCTTGTCGTTGCGGTAGGCGTCCAGCAGCATCACGCCACCGCCGCCGCACAGCGCCGCGATGCCCGGGGCGAGCGCGGTCGTGTAGTACGGGTGCATGGTGCCCTGGGCGGTCGCGAAGATGACGTAGTGGAGCAGGGTCCAACCGCCCCACAGGACCAGGCCCATGCGCTTCAGGTCGGTGCGCGGGGCGCGCCCGCACAGCACCAGGCCGCCGATCAGGGCGATCGCGGAGAACGGCAGCAGCCAGGAGATCTGGCCGCCGAGGATGTCGTTGAACATCCGGCCCAGGCCCGCGGTGCCGGAGAAGCTGCCGCCCCCGCCTCCGCCGCCACCGTTGCCCTCGCCGCCGAAGACGCGGCCGAGACCGTCGTAACCCATGATCAGGTCCCAGGCGGTGCCGTCCGTGGAGCCGCCGATGTACGGGCGGTCGGAGGCGGGCACCAGGGAGACGGCGAGCGCCCACCAGAAGCTGAAGACGGCGAGGACCACCGCGGCCAGCAGCAGGTTGACGGCGCGCTTCACCCACGGGGCCTTCGAGGCGTACAGGTAGAGCGCGAAGACGGCCGGGAGGGCGATCCAGCCCGCCAGCAGCTTGGTGTTGAAGGCGAGGCCGAAGCAGGCGGCCGAGCCGAGCAGCGGCAGCAGCTTCTCGTCACGGGTGGCACGCAGCGCGAGCGCCGCGCCAGCGACCATGAGGAACACCAGGATGGTGTCGGGGTTGTTGTCGCGGTTGATGGCGACGGTGATCGGGGTCAGCGCGAAGATCAGTGCGGCGACGGCCGCCGCGCCGTGGCCCCACACGCGCTTCACGGAAGCGTGCAGGATCCAGATCGCGCCGAGTCCTGCCAGCACCTGCGGCAGCATCATCTGCCAGGTGCCGAAGCCGAAGATCCGGCTCGACAGGCTCATCACCATCGTCGCGAACGGCGGTTTGTCGACGGTCATGAAGTTGCCCGGGTCCAGCGAGCCGAAGAACCAGGCCTTCCAGCTCTTCGTGCCGGCCCAGATGGCTCCGCTGTAGAAGGTGTTCAGGCTGGAGCCGGACAGGTTCCAGGCGTACAGGACCGCCGCCAGGACCAGGATCGCGATCAGGGCGGGCAGCGACCAGCGCGGTGCCTTGTCCGGTGGCGCCGCCGGTGGGGTGGGCGGGGGCCAGTCGGCGGACACGGTCGGGGCGTGGGGGTGGGGATCGGTGGCAGACGTCACGAGCGCATCGTGCAAACCGGGGGTGGGTGCGCGCTGTGGCGAACCTGGCTCCCGCCTGTGAATTGGCCAAGGCGGCGGTAACGCGTTGGACAGCCTTTGCCCAATGCGCCCGCTGATGCGTACAACCTTTCACCCGAACCTGTGTGTCAACAGGGGTATGAATCACCGGAGATCCACCAGACGCGCCAGGGCGCTCGCCACGGGGGCCGTGGGCCTCGGTGTGCTCATACCCTCGGTGGCCGCCGCCGTGCCCGCCGCCGCGGCCACCCCCACTGTCAGCTGTACGTCCTCCAAGGCGGCCCTGGCCACCAAGCTGAAGAAGGACATCACCGCCGCCCTCGCGGGTCGCAAGGGCACCGTCGCGGTCGGCCTCTACGACCGTTCCACCGGCACCACCTGCTCGCTGCGGGCCACCAACTCCTACGACTCCGCGAGCGTCGTGAAGGTGACCGTGCTCGCGACCCTCCTGTGGGACGCGAAGAAGCACAACCGCTACCTGACCGACACCGAGGCCGCCCGCGCCAAGGCCATGATCACCAAGTCGGACAACGACGCGACGACCAAGCTCTGGAAGCAGCTGGGCCTGACGAAGATCAAGGGATTCCTGAGTGCGGCCGGCATGACGAAGACCGTCCCCGGCGCCAACGGCTACTGGGGCCTGACCCAGATCAACGTCACCGACGAGCAGAAGCTGCTCAAGCTGATCACCGCGAAGAACTCGGTGCTGAGCGACAACTCCCGTGCCTACATCCTGAAGCTGATGGGCCAGGTCATCTCGTCCCAGCGCTGGGGCACCCCGTACGGCCGCCCCTCGGGCGTCACCTGGCACGTCAAGAACGGCTGGCTGCAACGCTCCACGCACGGCTGGCGGGTACACAGCGTCGGCACCTTCACCGGCGGCGGCCACGACTACATGATCTCGGTGCTCACTTGGGACAACAGCACCATGAACTACGGCATTACGACCATCCAGGGCGTCGCAAAGGCAATTCACAAGGATCTGGCCGCAAGCTGACGCTTCACACGGCGGTCTCCCGTGCGTCACCGACCCGTCCTACGGTGACGCCCATGCGCCTGAGAACCGTACTCGCGACCACCACCGCGGCCCTGGCGGCGGCCACCTGTCTGTCCGCCGCCGGGCCCGCCACCGCCGACGCCAACTCGTCGGCCGACCACGCCTGTTCACCGTCCGTCTCCATCGACCGCTTCTCCGACGCGCTCGACAAGACGACGTACGACGGCACCTTCGTCGGCAACTTCTCCGCGCTCGCCGTGGACAAGGACGGCTCGCTCGCGGCCCTGGAGGACAGGTCCTCCCTCTTCGACCTGGACGCGAAGACGCTCGCGCCGAAGCGGGTCGTCCCGCTCGCCGACGAGAACGGCGCCGCGCTCGACAGCGAGGGCCTGGTCATCGACCGCGACGGCACCCGCCTGATCACGTCCGAGACCGAGCCGTCGATCCGCCGCTACAGCCCCGACGGCAAGATCCTCGACCGCCTCCCGGTCCCCTCCTCCCTCCTCGTCGCCCCCGCCGGCCGGGCCACGACGAACCAGACCTTCGAGGGCCTGACCCTCCTCCCCGGCGGCCACACGCTGCTCGCGTCGATGGAGTACGCGATCTCCGGCGACTCCACCGGCATCGTCCGCTTCCAGACCTGGAACCGCACCAAGGACGACCACTGGCGGCTCGGCGCCCAGTACGCCTACCGCACCGACGAGGCCATCCTCGGCGTCCCCGAGGTCCAGGCCCTCCCCGACGGCCGCCTGCTCGTCCTGGAGCGCGGCTTCACCTCCGGCGTCGGCAACACCGTCCGCCTCTTCGTGGCCGACCCGCGCCACGCGACGGACACCAGCGGCATCGAGAACCTCACCGGCCAGGCCGGCGTCCGCCTGATCAAGAAGACCCTGCTCACGGACATCGCCACCTGCCCGTCCCTCGGCGCCACCGCCAAGCAGCCGCAGCCCAACCCGCTCCTCGACAACATCGAGGGCATGGTGATCACGGGCCGCGACAAGGACCGCTTCAAGGTCCTCCTGGTCAGCGACGACAACCAGAACGCGGTACAGACGACGCGCTTCTACTACCTGCGCGTCCGGGTCTGACCGTCACCGGGTCCTCACGTTTTGTTGCGGAGGGATGAAATCCGGTTCCGTCCGTGTTGGTGCCTTCCGGTAGATCAGGACTTCTGACGGAAGGCACCCGCGTGGCAGCGCAACGGGGATGGGCACGACGACTGGCCGGATACGCCTGGCGGTATCCCAAGGACGTCCTCCTCGCCCTCGGCTCCTCGCTCGGCGGTATGGCCGTCATGGCGCTGGTTCCGCTGGTCACCAAGGTGATCATCGACGACGTCATCGGCGATCACAGCCGGGACATGGCCCCCTGGGCCGGGCTGCTGCTGGCCGCCGCCGTCGTGGTCTACGTCCTGACCTACATCCGCCGCTACTACGGCGGCCGGCTCGCCCTCGACGTCCAGCACGACCTGCGGACCGAGATGTTCGGGACGATCACCCGGCTCGACGGGCGCCGCCAGGACGAGCTGTCCACCGGCCAGGTCGTCGGCCGCGCCACCAGCGACCTCCAGCTGATCCAGGGACTCCTCTTCATGCTCCCGATGACCATCGGGAACCTCCTGCTCTTCCTGATCTCCCTCGTGATCATGGCCTGGCTGTCGCTGCCGCTCACCCTGGTCGCGCTCGCCGTCGCGCCCGCCCTGTGGTGGATCGCCAAGCGCAGCCGCTCCAAGCTGCACCCCGCCACCTGGTACGCGCAGGCCCAGGCCGCCGCCGTCGCGGGCGTGGTCGACGGCGCCGTCAGCGGCGTACGCGTGGTGAAGGGGTTCGGGCAGGAGGACCAGGAGACCGGGAAGCTCAGGGAGGTGGGGCGGAAGCTCTTCGCCGGGCGCCTGCGCACCATCCGGCTCAATTCCACCTACACCCCCGCCCTCCAGGCCGTCCCCGCCCTCGGCCAGGTCGCCATGCTCGCCCTCGGCGGCTGGCTGGCCGTCCGCGGGCACATCACCCTCGGCACCTTCGTCGCCTTCTCCACCTACCTCGCCCAGCTCGTCGGCCCGGTCCGCATGCTCGCCATGGTCCTCACGGTCGGCCAGCAGGCCCGCGCCGGCACCGAGCGCGTCCTGGAGCTCATCGACACCGAGCCCTCGATGACGAACGGGACCAAGGAGCTTCCCGCCGACGCCCCCGCGACCGTCGAGTTCGACGACGTGTCCTTCGGTTACGACGGCGCCCCCGGCAAAACCCGCCCCGTCCTCGACGGGCTCAGCTTCGAGATCCGCCCGGGCGAGACCCTCGCCGTCGTCGGCTCCTCCGGCTCCGGCAAGTCCACGGTCTCCCTCCTCCTGCCGCGCTTCTACGACGTCACCCACGGTGCCGTCCTCGTCGGCGGCCACGACGTCCGCGAGCTCACCCTCGACTCGCTGCGGGCCGCGATCGGCCTGGTCCCCGAGGACTCCTTCCTCTTCTCCGACACGGTCCGGGGCAACATCGCGTACGGCCGTCCCGACGCGACCGAGGAGGAGATCCGGCAGGCCGCCCGCGCCGCCCAGGCGGACCGCTTCATCAAGGAGCTCCCGGACGGCTACGACACCAAGGTCGGCGAGCACGGCCTCACCCTCTCCGGCGGCCAGCGCCAGCGCGTCGCCCTCGCCCGCGCGATCCTCACCGACCCCCGCCTGCTCGTCCTCGACGACGCCACCTCCGCGGTGGACGCCCGCGTCGAGCACGAGATCCACGAGGCCCTCAAGCAGGTCATGCGGGGCCGCACGACCCTGCTGATCGCCCACCGCCGCTCCACCCTGAACCTCGCCGACCGCATCGCCGTCCTCGACGCGGGCCGCCTCGCCGACATCGGCACCCACGAGGAGCTCCAGCAGCGCTCGGCCCTCTACCGCCGCCTGCTCACCGACCCGGACGAGCTCGGCGGCGTCTCGCCCGGCCACTCCCAGCCCGCCTGTCCCCAGGAGGACACCTCGGTACGGGACGAGCTGGACGCCGAGTTCGACGCCGAGCGCGGTATCACTCCGAGGCTGTGGGCGGGCGAGCGCGTCCCCCGGGACACCGCGATGGAGGGCATGCCGGCCACGCCCGAACTCCTCGCCCAGGTCGACGCGTTGCCCCCGGCGACGGACACCCCGGACATCGACGAGGCACGGGCGGTGCGGCCGGAGGAGTCGTACGGACTGGGGCGGCTGCTACGGGGCTTCGGGCTCCCGCTGCTCGTCAGCCTCGGGCTCGTCGCGGTGGACGCCGGCATGGGTCTGCTGCTGCCCGTCCTGATCCGGCACGGCATCGACAAGGGTGTCACCGCGATGGCGCTCGGCGCGGTCTGGGCGGCGGCGCTGCTCGGGCTGGTCGCGGTGGTCGTGCAGTGGGCGGCGCAGATCGGCGAGACCCGGATGACCGGGCGCACCGGCGAGCGGGTCCTCTACTCCCTGCGCCTGAAGATCTTCGCGCAGCTCCAGCGGCTCGGACTCGACTACTACGAGCGGGAGTTGACCGGCCGGATCATGACGAGGATGACGACGGACGTCGACGCCCTCTCCACGTTCCTGCAGACCGGTCTGGTCACCGCGTTCGTCTCGGTCGTCACCTTCTTCGGCATCATGGTCGCGCTGCTGGTGATCGACGTGCAGCTGGCGCTGGTCGTCTTCGCGACGCTGCCGCCGCTGGTCGTCGGCACGTTCTTCTTCCGCCGGGCGAGCGTGAAGGCGTACGAACTCGCCCGTGAGCGTGTGTCGTTGGTGAACGCCGACCTCCAGGAGTCGGTGTCGGGGCTCAGGATCGTGCAGGCCTTCCGGCGCGAGCGGGACGGCGGGGCGCGGTTCGCGGAGCGCAGCGACAGCTACCGCCAGGCCCGTATCCGGGGCCAGTGGCTGATCTCGGTCTACTTCCCGTTCGTGCAGCTGCTGTCGTCGGTGGCCGCCGCGGCCGTGCTGATCGCGGGCGCGGGCCGCGTCGACGACGCCACGCTCACCACCGGCGCGCTGGTCGCCTACCTCCTCTACATCGACCTGTTCTTCGCGCCGGTCCAGCAGCTCTCCCAGGTCTTCGACGGCTACCAGCAGGCCACGGTCTCGCTCGGCCGCATCCAGGAACTCCTCCAGGAGCCGACCTCCACCAAGGCGGCGGACGAACCCCTCGAAGTGCTCTCCCTGCGGGGCGAAGTGGCCTTCGAGGACGTGCACTTCGCGTACGGGGACGACGAAGAGGCGCTAGGCGGGATCGAGTTGAGGATCCCGGCCGGGCAGACGGTCGCGTTCGTCGGTGAGACCGGCGCCGGGAAGTCCACCCTCGTCAAGCTGGTGGCGCGGTTCTACGACCCCACCGGCGGCCGGGTCACGGTCGACGGCACCGACCTCCGCGCCCTCGACATCACCTCGTACCGCCATCGGCTCGGCGTCGTCCCGCAGGAGGCGTACCTCTTCCAGGGCACCGTCCGCGACGCCATCGCCTACGGCCGCCCGGACGCGACCGACGCCGAGGTGGAGGCGGCGGCCCGCGCGGTCGGCGCGCACGAGATGATCGCCACCCTCGACGGCGGCTACCTCCACGAGGTCGCCGAGCGCGGCCGCAACCTCTCCGCGGGCCAGCGCCAGCTCATCGCCCTGGCCCGCGCCGAACTGGTCGACCCCGACATCCTCCTCCTCGACGAGGCGACCGCCGCCCTGGACCTGGCCACGGAAGCCCAGGTCAACCAGGCCACCGACCGCCTGACGGGCCGCCGCACCACCCTCGTCGTAGCCCACCGCCTGACCACGGCGGCCCGCGCCGACCGGGTCGTGGTCATGGATCACGGCCGGGTCGTCGAGGACGGCACGCACGACGAACTGCTCGCGCTGGACGGGCGGTACGCCGGGTTGTGGCGGACCTTCGTGGGGGCGCCGGACACGGAGGAGCCGGTCGGCGTCTCGCGTTGACGGGCGTGCAACCGTCCGACATACGTCGTGCGTCCGTACAGCCGTACGCTTTCTGACGGCTGCACGGGAGGGACGACAGTGGACAGTGTTGCGATACGACGCCGGATCGCGCTCGGCATGGCCGTGCTCACCACCTCCGGACTGCTCGCGCTCGCCGCGCCGGGCAGTGCGCAGGCGGCCGACTCGTACTGCCCCGGACGCAAGGTGAAGGACCTGCCGTTCTCCACCGGCAACGTGGAGGTCTACAAGGCCAACGGGTACGTCTGCGCCGTCACCTTCCCCAAGCACTCCTCGTCCACCAAGCGCTCCATGTCGGTCAGCGTCCAGGCCCGCGGCAACCGCCCGGTCGTCGACAAGGGGCGGTACAGCCACCACGCGGGACCCATCACCGTGCACGCCGGACACCGCTGCGTGCGGATCAAGGGCTCCGTGGGGTCCGGCAAGGTGAGCTCCGGCTGGATCCTCTGCTGAGCCACAGGTTTCCTACAGGTATTTCTCGAACTCCCCTTTTGCATGTGCATGTTGCCCCGCTAGCGTCCGGCGGACATCTGTACTCACAGGGGAGTGTGCATGCGCAAGGCGCTCAGATGGCTGCTGGCGTTCACCGTGTTCATAGGCACCTTGAGCACGGCCGGGGCGGCCACCGCCGCCCAGCCGGAGGCCACCGGCACCAAAGCCGCGACCGACATCAAGGATCAGCTGCTCGCGATACCCGGGATGAGCCTGATCGAGGAGAAGCCGTACACCGGTTACCGCTTCTTCGTCCTCGACTACACCCAGCCGGTCGACCACCGGCACCCGTCCAAGGGCACCTTCCAGCAGCGGATCACCGTGCTGCACAAGGACGTCAGCCGCCCGACGGTCTTCTACACCGGCGGCTACAACGTCTCCACCAACCCGAGCCGCCGTGAGCCGACCCAGATCGTGGACGGCAACCAGGTTTCCATGGAGTACCGCTTCTTCACGCCGTCCCGGCCCGACCCGGCCGACTGGTCCAAGCTGGACATCTGGCAGGCCGCCGGCGACCAGCACCGCATCTTCAAGGCGCTGAAGAAGATCTACACCAAGAACTGGATCTCCACGGGCGGCTCCAAGGGCGGCATGACCGCCACCTACTACGAGCGCTTCTACCCGAAGGACATGGACGGGGTCGTCGCCTACGTCGCCCCGAACGACGTCGTCAACGACGAGGACTCCGCCTACGACCGCTTCTTCACCAAGGTCGGCACCAAGGAGTGCCGCGACCGGCTGGACGCGGTGCAGCGCGAGGCGCTCGTGCGCCGGGAGCCGCTGGAGAAGAAGTACGCGGCCTACGCGGCGGAGAACGGCTTCACCTTCGACACCATCGGCAGCCTCGACCGCGCCTACGAGGCCGTCGTCCTCGACTACGTCTGGGGCTTCTGGCAGTACAGCCTGCTCGCCGACTGCGCCACCATCCCGGCGGACGCGAAGACCGCGAGCGACGACGACATCTGGAACTCCGTCGACACGATCTCCGGTTTCTCCTTCTACACCGACCAGGGCCTGGAGCCGTACACGCCGTACTACTACCAGGCGGGCACCCAGCTCGGCGCGCCCACCATCCACTTCCCGTACATCGAGAAGAAGTACATCCGGTACGGCTACCAGCCGCCGCGGAACTTCGTGCCGCGGTCGATCCCGATGAAGTTCCAGCCGTACGCGATGCGCGACGTCGACACGTGGGTGAAGCACAACGCCCACCACATGCTCTTCGTGTACGGCCAGAACGACCCGTGGGGCGCGGAGCGCTTCAGCGTCGGGAAGGGCTCGAAGGACGCGTACGTCTTCACCGCGCCCGGCCTGAACCACGGCGCGAACGTCGCCGGCCTGGTCGCCGACCAGAAGGCGCTCGCCACGGCCCGCATCCTCGAGTGGGCGGGCCTGTCGTCCTCCGCCGTGGCCCAGGCGAAGCCGCTCGCGAAGTACGACACGAAGCTGGACGTCCGTGACGTGGAGCGCGAGCCCGCTCTGCGGCCGTAACCTCCTTGCTGCGCCCGGCCGTTGACCGAATCGGGTCACACCGGCCGGGCGCAGCCCACCGGCTCATCGCCCTTCAGTCGTACGTACAGCGCGGTCCCCGTCGGGCACAGCGACCGCTTGGCCACCGCCTTCACCACCTTGTACTGCGGCTTCCGCTTCCCGCTGCCGTCGCACGCGGTCTCGCGGACCTGGCCGTTGCCGGAGCCGTAGACGCAGTCGCCGACGATCGTGCGCGGGCCGCCTCCGCCGCCCGGGTCGCCGGGGTGCGGTGGCTCCAGGTTGCGCATACAGGCGTAGCCCTGCGGCACCGTGCCGTCGCCGTCCTCGTCGGAGGACGGGTTCTGCTCGCTGATGTGCAGCACGAAGTCCGTGGTCGCCGGGCACAGCGGACCCTTGGCCACCTGGCCGTCGTAGCGCGCGATCACCCGCGCCGCCGCCCGCTCGCTGGTGCAGGGCACCTCGGTGAAGCTCGTCGTACCGAACGAACTGCACTCGTCGACCGCGAGGAACACGGCCCCGTAGCCCGAGGACTGTGTCGAGGTGGCTGCGGGCGTCGAGGTGGGCTCGTCGTCCTTCTCCGCCGCCGACGAGAAGGCCTGGCAGCCGGTCAGCAGGACGGCGACCAGTACCAGCAGTGCGCAGACCACCCCCGCGGAACATCTCTCACGCATCGCAATCCCCCCGGGCACCTCCCCAGATGACCCGCATCCAGCGTGACCCGCCACAGCGGGCGCACGCCAGACGCGCGGGATGCTTTGAGCACTTTGGGGGTCGTACGCCCGTTGTGTGGCGTACGACCCCTACGTCACCTCTAGTACGACAGCCCGTAACCGATGGGGTACAGCACCTGGGCCGGGTCGTCGGCCCGCTGCACCGGCACCGGCAGCTTCCCGCGCGGCGCCACCTTCCCGGCGATCACGCGCGCGGCGGCGCGCAGCTCGACGTCGGTCCAGGAGTATGACGCCAAGTGGGCCGGGACGGAAGGGAGTTGTGCCACGTCGTACGGGTTGCGGACGGCGACCGCGATCACCGGCTTGCCGGTCGCCACCAGCTGCTCGGCGAGCGTCTTCTGGGAGCTGCCCGCGGTGACGTTGTAGGTCCCGATGACGACCGCGTCCGCGTCCTGGGCCGCCGCGACGGCCTTGGCGATGGTGGCGGCGGACGGGGCCGTGCCGGTGCTCAACGCCGTCGCGGTGAAGCCGAGTTCGGTGAGCGCGGTCGCGAGGACGCCCGTCGGCGGGCCGGTCGTGCCGGACGGGGAGGCCGGATCGGCGCCCACGACCAGCACCTTCTTCTGCGTCCGCCGGGACAGCGGCAGCACCTTCCCCTTGTTGACCAGCAGAGTCGTGGTCCGCTCGGCGATCCGGTCGGCGGCGGCGAGGTGCGCGTCCGCGCCGACCACGCGGTCGACGCCCGCCCGGCTGACGTACGGCTTCTCGAAGAGACCGAGCCGCGCCTTCAGCCGCAGGATCCGCAGGATCGACTCGTCGAGCCGCGCCTCGGTCAACTCCCCACCCTGTACGGCCTTCAGGACGGCGTTCCAGGCGGTGGCGAGGTCGGGCGGGTTGAGGAGCTGGTCGACGCCGGCCTTGAGGGCGAGCACGGGCACGCGGTCGTCGCCGTACTTGGTCCGTACGCCCTCCATGCCCAGGGAGTCGGTCACCACGACCCCGTCGTAACCGAGTTCGCCGCGCAGGATGCCGGTGAGGATCGGGTGGGAGAGGGTGGCCGGGTCGCCGGAGTCGTCCAGGGCCGGGAACTGGATGTGAGCGGTCATGATCGAGCCGATCCCGGCCTTGATCGCGGCCCGGAAGGGGACCGCGTCCAGCTTCTCCCACACCTCGCGGGTGTGGGTGATGACCGGGAAGCCGTAGTGGCTGTCGACGGCCGTGTCGCCGTGCCCCGGGAAGTGCTTGGCGGTGGCGGCGACGGAGGAGCGCTGGTAGCCGGCGACCTCGGCGGCGACCAGGGCGGCCACCGCGTCCGGGTCGGCGCCGAAGGAGCGGACGCCGATGACCGGGTTGGCCGGGTTGATGTTCACGTCCGCGTCGGGGGAGTAGTCCTGGTTGATCCCGATCGCGCGCAGCTCGGCGCCCGAGATACGGCCGAGGGTGCGGGCGTCGGTGCGGGAGCCGCCGGCGCCCATCGCCATGGCGCCCGGGAAGAGGGTGGCGGGCTTGCCGACGCGGCACACTATCCCGTGCTCCTGGTCGGTGGTGACGAGCAGCGGCAGCCCGCGCGGCTGGGTGAGCGAGGCGCGCTGAACGCCGTTGGACAGGTCGGCGATCTGGTGCGGGTTCTCGGTGTTGTGCGCCCAGGTGAAGTAGATGATGCCGCCCACGCGGTACTTCGCGATCAGCTCGGCCGCCGTGCGGACGCCGATCTCCTTCAGATTGGCGTCGACGTCGGCCTGGGCGGGGTCGGTGGCGGAGTCGCCGTACACCCGCATGACGAAGAGCTGGCCGACCTTCTCCTCCAGGGTCATCCGGGAGATGAGCGAGCGGAGCTTCTTGTCGTCGGGGGTGCCGGCGGCGTCGGCGCCGGTGCTGCCGACGGCCAGAGCGGCGGTGACGCCTGCGCCGGCGGCGAGGACGGTACGTCTGGTGGGCACGTGCGCTCCTCCCGGAGTGATCCGGAGTGATCCTGAGTGATCCGCTGAAGGAAACTTCCGTCGGGGAAGCAATATCCGGGAAGTTTCTGCCAGTCAAGGGAGCGCGCACGCACCGGCGTGGCCGAAGAGGGGCCGCCATCGGCGCTGTTGGAGGGGGGCGCGCCGATGGCGGCTGTGCTGCCGGCCGCAGTACGGCGGAGAGGGTAGGTCAGCGATCGCAGCCAGCAGCGAGGGCCGACACCGCACGGCGGAGACTCATCCGGCAGCTTGCGGGTTGGACGAACCGTACGGGGGGAGGGTTCCCGCGTTCCCGGCGAATCCCGGAAGTCGGTGCCGGAGGGGTCAACGGGACGGCTGTGCCGCGACCTTCGGCCACTGCTCCTGCAAGGTGCGTACGGCCTCTGCGATTGCCGGACGACGGGCGGCTCCTTTGCGCCACAAGGCGTACAGCCGCCGTACCGGGGTCGGGTCGAGCCGTACTTCGGCCACCCCGTCCGGCAGCGGCCCCCGCCCGAGCCGGGGCACCAGGCACACGCCGAGCCCGCCCGCGACCAGCGCCACGAGAGTCGGGTTCTCGTCGGCCTGGTGCACGATCTCCGGCTCGTGCCCGGCGGCGCGCATCGTCCGCACCAGCCAGTCGTGGCAGACCCGCCCCGGCGGCTGGCACACCCACCGCTGCCCGCCCAGCTCCTCCCGCCGCACCGACTCCCGCCCGGCGAAGGCGTGCCCGGCGGGTACGAGCAGGGTGCTGTGGTCGTCGCCGATCTCCGCCTGCCCGACACCGGCCGGCACGGACAGCGGAGCCACGTCCCAGTCGTGCACGACGGCCAGGTCGACGGCCCCCTTGGCGACGAGATCCACGGACAGATGCGGGTCGACCTCGGTGAGCCGGGCGTCGAGGGCGGGGTGCCGTACGGCCAGATCGGCGAGCACGGCGGGCATCAGCCCGCGCGCGGCGGACGCGAACGCGGCGACGCTCAACCGCCCCGAGGGCACTCCGCGCCGCTCCTCCATCTCGATCTCGGCCCGCTCGACGATGGCCAGCAACTCCTTCGCGGTGTCGACGAGTTGATGGGCCTCCGGGGTGAGCCGGACCCCGCGTCCCTCCCGCTCAAGCAGCACGGTCCGGGTCTCCCGCTCCAGCTTGGCGATCTGCTGCGACACGGCGGAGGGCGTGTACCCGAGCGCGGCGGCGGCCGCCCCGACGGTGCCGTGGACGGAGACGGCGTGCAGGGCGCGGAGACGCTGGAGATCAAGCACGGAAGCTCCTGACCGATCGGCGCTGCTTCATCCGAGGGGGACTGCGAGCGGTCCATCCCGTGGACGTGACGGCATCGCGGCCCGTGCCCGTCCGATCATGAGGGTATGCCCGTTGTCGCCATCCCCGGTTCCAAGTCCATCACCGCCCGCGCCCTCTTCCTGGCCGCCGCGGCCGACGGTGTCACCACCCTTGTACGCCCGCTCCGCTCGGACGACACGGAGGGCTTCGCCGAAGGCCTGCTACGGCTCGGCTATCGCGTCGGCCGCACGCCGGACGCGTGGCAGGTGGACGGCCGCCCGGCGGGCCCGGCGCTCCCGGAGGCGGACGTGTACTGCCGGGACGGCGCGACGACGGCCCGTTTCCTGCCGACGCTGGCGGCGACGGGCCGGGGCACGTACCGCTTCGACGCGTCGCCGCAGATGCGGAGGCGACCGCTGCTGCCCCTGACCCGGGCCCTGCGCGACCTGGGCGTGGACCTGCGGCACGAGGAGGCGGAGGGCCACCATCCGCTCACGGTCCGGGCGGCCGGGGTGGAGGGCGGGGAGGTGGTCCTGGACGCGGGCCAGTCCTCGCAGTACCTGACGGCGTTGCTGCTGCTGGGCCCGCTGACGCGGAAGGGACTGCGGATCCGGGTCACGGACCTGGTCTCCGTCCCGTACGTGGAGATCACGATCGCGATGATGCGGGCGTTCGGGGTGGAGGTGGAGCGGGAGGGGGATGTTTTCGTGGTCCCGCCCGGCGGCTACCGCGCGACGACGTACGCGATCGAGCCGGACGCCTCCACCGCGAGCTACTTCTTCGCGGCGGCCGCGGTGACGCCGGGTGCGGAGGTGACGGTGCCCGGGCTCGGGGAGGGGGCGTTGCAGGGCGACCTGGGCTTCGTGGACGTGCTGCGGAGGATGGGCGCGGAGGTGACGGTGGGCGCGGAGGCGACGACGGTACGGGGCACGGGTCCGCTGCGCGGGCTGACCGTCAATATGCGGGACATCTCGGACACGATGCCGACGCTGGCGGCGATCGCTCCGTTCGCTTCCGGCCCCGTCCGGATCGAGGACGTGGCGAACACGCGGGTCAAGGAGTGCGACCGGCTGGAGGCGTGCGCGGAGAACCTGCGGCGGCTGGGGGCGGAGGTGGAGACCGGGCCGGACTGGATCGAGATCCGTCCGGGGGTACGGGCGCCGGGCGGGGCGGAGATCAAGTCGTACGGGGATCACCGGGTCGTGATGGCGTTCGCGGTGGCGGGGTTGCGGGTGCCGGGGGTTTCGTTCGACGACCCGGGGTGTGTCCGGAAGACTTTCCCCGGCTTCCATGAGGCGTTCGCGGAGTTGAGGAGTGGGCTGGGGGGATGACTTCCGGCCCGAGTGACGGGGAAGACTCAGCCGTGGTGGACGGAGTCTGATCCCAAGGGCGGCGGGGTGGGGGACGGATGTCGGGGAACGCGGTACTGCTGGTGCTGGCCGCCGCCTTCGGAGCGTGGGCTGTGGTGGAGGCGGTCTGGTACGCGACGAGATTCACCCCGGCCCCGGTGGCGTACTCCGCCGACTCCCGTGTCGTGCGGGTCGACGTACCCCTGCCCGACACGGATCAGGAGCACGGTCTGCCGGTGGCCGTTGCCCTCCAGGACCCCTCCACCGGGCAGGAGTTGACGCTGCGAACGGCCGACGGGAAGAACGGCGCGCTGTACACCGCCTGGGAGGGCATGCCGGTCTGGGTGCGTTTCTCCTCGGGAGAACCCTCCGCGTTCCGCGTGCAGAACCGGCCGCTCGGCCGGGGCCAGGAACTGTCCCGCGCCTACTGGGCCGCGGTGCTCTGCGCGGCCGTCCTGCTCGTGCGTTTCACGACCGTCCAGCACCACAGTTACGGCTGGGCCTGGGCCGGGTTCGGCTACGGCCTGACCCTGCTCCTCGCATACGGCTGCGTCGGAGCCGTCCGGCGGCGAAGGCGTCGCCGGGCTCTGCTCGAAGGCGCGCCGACCGTGCCCGCCGAGGTCGTCTCCCTCATGCGCGAAGCGCATCACAACGAGGAGGACGTCACGTACACCTACACCGCGGTCGTCAGCTTCACCACGCACGAGGGTCTGACGGTCATCGGCACCGGCCCCTCCGGCCTGACCAACCAGGACGACATCCCCGTCGGCACCCGGCTGCACGTCCGCTACAGCCCCGCGGACCCCGCGACCATCGACTTCGCCCCGCCGTACTATTCCGATCCCTACCGCGCACTGACCGGATGGATCGTCACGACGATCGTCCTGGGAGCGCTCGTCACACTGTTCGTCGTTCACGCTCTCCTCTGAGCCGATGCGAGTCGATGAGAAAGGTGCCACGTGGGTTTCGGATTGCAAGGGCCGTTGCTGGAAGGCGAGTTGGTGCGGCTGGAGCCGCTGGAGCGGCGGCATGGGGCCGACCTGGCGGTGGCGGCGGAGGAGAACCGGGGCACGTACGAGTTCACGTGGGTGCCGAGGGCGGAGGAGGTCGGCGAGTACGTCGCCGCGCAGCTCGCCCGCGCGGCAACGGGGAGGCTCGCGCCGTACGCCCAGGTGTCGGTCGCGACGGGGCGGGCGGTGGGGGCGACGTCGTACTGGGAGCCGCGGTGTTGGCGGGCCGAGGATCGCCTGGACGCCGTCGAGGTCGGCTTCACCTGGCTGGGGGCGTCCGCCCAGGGCACGGGCATCAACGCCGAGGCCAAGCTGCTCCTGTTCCGGCACGCCTTCGAGGTGTGGGGCGTCTCCCGGGTGGACCTCAAGACCGACGCCCGCAACGAACGCTCCCGCGCGGCCATCCAGAGCGTCGGCGCGCGCTTCGAGGGCGTGCTGAGGAACTGGTCGCGGTCCTGGGCGCCGGGGGAGGACGGGCAGTTGCGTGACTCGGCGATCTTCTCGATCACGGCGGAGGAGTGGCCGGGGTGCCGGGGGCGGTTGGAGGAGCGGGTGGAACGGTTCGTGGGGCGGGCCCGGTCACTCGTGGAGGTCGGCGAGGAAGGCTGACCAGGTGGTGGGGGAGACGGTGAGGTGGGGGGCGGTTGGGGTCTTGGAGTCGCGGATGTGGACGGTGGACGCGGAGGTGGTGGCGACCTCGACGCAGTCACCTCCGGTGTTGTCGCTGTGGCTGCTCTTGCGCCAGGTGAGGGCGACTTCGAGGCAATCGCCGCCGCCGCTGTCGCTGTAGCTGCTCTTGAACCACGTCAGGTCGGTCATAGCTCACCTGCCAACTGCCGGATCAGGGCGATGGATTCCTCCGGACGGAGGGCCTGCTGACTGATCTTCGCATAGCGCCGGAAGAGTAGACCGACCTCGTCCGGCTTGGAGACCAGGAGGCTCTTGCCCAGGGACTCCGCATAGGCCAGCGTGGTCTGTTCGGGGGTTTCGATCAGCTTCATGGGTCCACGGAGGCCGGCGTGGCCGCCGCGGCTCATCGGGATCACCTGCACCGCCAGGTTGGGGCGCTGTGCCTGCTCGATGATGTGCTCGTACTGGGCACGCATCACCTCGGCGCCGCCGATCTGCTGCCGCAGGGCCGCCTCTTCCAGGACGACGTTGACGACGCACACCGGCTTCCGGTCGAACAGCGCCCGTCGGTCCATGCGGGCCAGCGTCAACTGCTCGATCTCGTCCGGCTCCAGGGGCGGGAAGTCGCACGCCAGCAGTGCCCGGGTGTACGCCTCGGTTTGCAGCAGCCCCTCGATCACCTGGGCGCTGTACGACGAAACGCTCAGCGCCTCCTGCTCCAGCTGCACAAACCCCTGGAAGTACTCCGGATACCGCTCCAGCCTCAGGTACTTCTTCGCGGCCGCGACCACCCCCTTCGCATCCAGCGCCTTCTCCGCCGCGTCGATGAACTCGTCCGTCGCGGGCTTGGTGCATGTCTCGACCGCGCTCACGGCCGCCCCCGAGTAGGACATCACGTCGCCCAGCTCGGTCTGAGACAGCTCCGCAGCCATGCGCAGCAGACGCAGAACCTCCGCGAAGTACTGCGCCGCAGGCGACGAGGCGTTCTTCTTCGGCTGCCCCATCGCAACCTCCCCCTCAACTCACCTCAACGCCATTCAACGCACCCCCAACGTCACTCGCCGTACCCGATCGTCGAGGCGCGATCTCTATCGAAGTTAGCCACCAGGACCGACAGTCGTAACGTGAACACGGAAAGTCACCCCCACTCCCGCCCCCACACCTGGCGCCGCTCCTTCATGCCGGTCGTCGAGAACATCCCCGAGGCCCGCCACGGCGCCCAACTCGTGCTCGCCTCCTGGGACGTACCCGACGACGTCTCCGACACGGTCGCCCTGATCCTCACGGAGCTCGCCACCAACGCCGTCCGGCACGCCCGCCGCCCCGGCCGTACTCTCACCGTCGTCCTCGCCCTCGCCCACGACGGCCGTAAGACCATCGAGGTCGAGGTCTACGACGGATCGCCGCACCACCCCGTCCTGAACGGCTACGACCCCGCCGCCACTTCAGGCCGCGGCCTGCTCCTCGTGGACGCGCTGTGCGAGGAATGGGGCGTCCGGGCACGGGAGTTCGGGAAGTCCGTCTGGGCGCGGGTCATCAGCTGATCCCGTACCGCCGCGAGCACCGCGTCTCCCTCCGCGCCCGCCCGTACGGCCGCGAAGACGTTACGGGACGGCGGCGAACCCTCCATCGGCACCACGGCCACCCGGCGCCCCGCGTACAACTCCCGTACCAGCCGCGGAACGAGAGCCACCCCGGCCCCCGCCTCCACCAGCGCGGCCAACGCCGACCAGTCGTTCACCGCGTGCCGTACATCCGGCGTGAATCCCGCCGCCGCGCACACCGAACGCGCCACCGCCCCGCAACAGCTCTCCGCCGCCCCCACGATCCACGCGTCCCGCGCCAACTCCCGCAGCGCCACCGGCCCTTGGCCCGCCAGCCGGTGATCGGCCGGTACCACCAGGTCCAGTACGTCGGTGAACAGGTCGACCCGCTCGTACCGCCCGTCCGTGTGCGGCGGCGCCGCGGCGAAGTCCACCGCCACCGCCACGTCCACCTGGCCGGCGTCGAGCGCGGTGAACAGGTCCGGGGGTTCCGCCTCCAGCACGTCCACCCGCACCTTCGGGAGCCGCTCGGCGAGGCCCCGCAGTACGCCCGGCAGCAGGCCCAGGATGCCGCTGGAGAAGCAGCCGATCGTCACCGAGCCGCGCCCGCCGCCCTCCCCGTACGCCGCCAAGTCGGCGCGGGCCCGCTCCAGTTGGGCCGCGACGACCTCGGCATGGGCCAGCAGTACGCGGGCCTGGCCCGTGAGCCGTACGCCCCGGCCGTCCTTCTCCGTCAGCGGTACGCCCGTCTCGCGGGCCAGCGCGGCGATCTGCTGGGAGACCGCGGAGGGGGTCAGGTGCAGGGCCTCGGCGGTGCGGGCGAGGCTGCCGCGGCGCTCCAGCTCGCGCAGGACGGTCAGGCGGCGCAGGTCGACCGTGAAGGATTCGCTTACCTGTTCCACCATAAAAGATTAACTGGACCGGGGGCGGGCCGGTCGGAAACCATCGGAGCCATGACCTTCCTCATCCTCCACGGCTATCAGAACCACCGGCCCAAGGAGCACTGGCAGCACTGGCTCGCCGACCGGCTGGCGGAGCTCGGCCACCACGTCGTCTACCCCCAGCTGCCCGACCCCGACGACCCGAGCCTGGAGGTCTGGCTCGGCGAACTCGACCGGTACCTGGGCGAACTGCGCGGCCCCGAGCGGGTCGTGATCGCGCACAGCGCCTCCGCCCTGCTGTGGCTGCACGCCGTCGCGCGCGGGTCGGTCGAGGCGGGGGCCGTGGACCGGGTGCTGCTGGTCGGCCCGCCGTCCCCGTCGATCCTCGCCCCGCTCCCCGAGGTCGTCGAATTCACCCCGCCCGCCCTCGACTTCACCTTCCCCACGCCCACCCGGCTGGTCGCCGGGGACGACGACCCGTACTGCCCGGAGGGTGCGCGCGTCGTCTACGGCGATCCGCTCGGCATCCCCACCGACCTCCTCCCGGGCGCCGGACACCTCGACCTGGACGCCGGTTACGGCTCCTGGCCGTCCGTACTGGATTGGTGTCTCGACCCGGCCGCCGAGCTCACGGTCCGTCCAACCGGCCTGCCCCGCCCCGCAGTTCAGGAGTCGTGACACTCACGGCGGCGACCGCGAGCACGCACATCAGGCCACCGGAGATCAGCGCGGTCGTGCCCGAGGTCCAGCCCGCCAGGAGGCCGCCGCGGACGTTGCCGAGGCTGGGGCCCGCCTGCCCGACGATCGCCTCGGCCGCGGTGACCCGGCCGAGCAGGGCGTCCGGGGTACGGGTCTGGACGATCGTGGAGCGGGAGACGACGGAGGTGGCGTCGGCCGCACCGGCAAGGACCAGGAGGGCCAGGCCGCTCCAGGGATTGGTGGCGAGGCCGAAGAGGACGAGCGCCACGCCCCACGTACCCGCCCCGCAGAGCATCACCAGACCCGGGCGGCCGAGGCGGGTCACCGGCCCGGACAGGGCCGTGGCGGTGATGCCGCCGAGGGCCATCGCGGAGAGGAACAGGCCCAGGGTGCGCGGGTCGTCGCCGAAGCGTTCCGCGTTGACCAAGGGGTAGAGGCTGACCGGGAAGGAGAGGACCGTCGCGGCCAGGTCCGTGATCAGCGCGCCGCGCACCACCCGGTGGCCGGCCAGGAAGCGCAGGCCGTCCAGGACGCCGCGCAGGCCCGCCCGCGACGGCTCGCCCTGCGGCGGCAGCGCGGGCAGGCCGAAGGCGCCGTAGAAGGCGAGACCGAAGCTGGCCGCGTCCAGCAGGTAGCAGACGCCGATGCCGTAACGGGCGAGCAGGACGCCGGCCAGCGCCGGCCCGAGGAACATCATCGCCTGGGCGGCGACGTGATTGAGGGCGAGCCCCGCGCCGACCTGGTCCTTCGGCAGCAGCCGCGGCACGAAGACACCGGCGGCGGGGGCACCGAGCGCGCCGAAGGCGGACTGCACGGCCACGAGACCGAGCACGGCGCCCACCGGAACATGCCCGGTGAACCCCTGCACGGCGAGCAACACGGAGCAGGCGGCCTGCCCGACGGTGGCGGCGAGAAAGACCCGCCGCCGATCGGCCCGGTCCACCCAGGCCCCCGCGAACAGCCCGAACCCCACCAACGGCAGGGCCTGCGCCAGCCCCACGGCCCCGGTCCACGCCGTACTCCGCGTCATGTCCCACACCTGGTACATGACGGTCACCATGGTCATGAACCCACCGAGCACCGACACGGTCCGCCCGACGAGCAACCGCCGAAACACCGGCGAACCACGCAGAGGCCGAACGTCGAGAAACGTACGGCTGAGACTCATGAGGGCGATGGGCACACAGACATGGCCGGGACGCTATATGGATGGGTCGGCGCCGGGCGACTGATTTAGCGAGGGGTACTGCGACGCCGCTCAGGGGCGCGGGGAACTGCGCGACCAGCCCCCACGGAGCCGCAGACAACCGACGACGTCACCTACGCACAGTCATTCAGCAACCGCCCCAAATGCTCCCTCCCGGCGGCCAGTTGACCCGCAAGCGGCGCAGCCTCCTCGTACCACCGCTTCTCGTACTCCCAGCACAACCACCCGTCCCACCCGTGCCGAGAAAGCACATCCACCACGTCGGTGAGCGGCAGCACCCCCGCCCCAAGCCCCAGCGGCGTCTTCTCCTCCGCGGAGGAGATGTCCTTGACCTGGACATAGCCGAGGAACGGAGAGAGCGCGGCGAACGACTCCGAGGGCTGCTCGCCGCCGAGCCACGTGTGCATGACGTCCCAGAGCGCCCCGACATGCCGGTGCCCGACCCGGCCGAGCACACGGATCGCGTCCGCACCGGTGCGATGCGAGTCATGGGTCTCGAGAAGGATGCGTACGCCGAGGTCGGCGGCATACTCCGCGGCCGTGCCCAGCCGCCGCGCGGCCGTCGCGTCGGCACGCTCACGGCTCTGCTCGTGGCCGCCGCCCGGGAAGACGCGGATGTAGGGCGCGCCGAGGTCGCGGGCGAGGTCGAGCAGCTCGCGCATCTCGTCGATCACCGGGCCGTCGTCGCCGGGCGCGGCCACCCGGGCGTACCCGGCGAGGCCCAGCACCTCGATGCCGCCGGCCTTGAACTCGGCGGCCACGTCGGCCCGTTCGGTGAGGCCGATGCCGGGGTGGACCGGCTCCTCCGGGTGCGCGCGCAGCTCGACGCCGTGGTAGCCGTTGGTGGCCGCGAGCCGGACCACGTCCGGGATGGGCAGGCCGGGGACGCCGAGGGTGGAGAACGCCAGTCTCATGACCCCACTGTCACTCGGGTGCCCCGTGCAGGTCCAGTCGCCAGTCCTGCCCGTTCAGGTCCTTCCCGAAGGACCGGTGGGGCTTCTCGGCGACCAGGACGAAGCCGTGGCGCTGGTAGATGCGGCGGGCGGAGCTGAGGACGTCGTTGGTCCACAGGACCAGGTCGCGGTAGCCGACGTCACGGGCGAAGCCGATGACCGCCCGCACCAGCCGGTCGCCGATGCCGAGCCCGCGCGCCTCCGGCTCGACCAGCAGCAGCCGCAGCCGCGCGGTGGCGGGCGCGTCGTCCCGTACGCACATCACGCACCCCACCGGCCGCCCGTCCAGCTCGGCGATCCACACCCGCTCCAGATGCGGGTCGTGGTCCTCGGCGAAGTCGGCGACGATCCGGGCGACGAGCCCCTCGTAGTCGGCGTTCCAGCCGTACTCGGCGGCGTACAGCGCGGCGTTGCGGGACACGATCCACCCCAGGTCGCCGGGGCCGGGCTCGCGCAGGACGACGTCCTCGCGGCGCGGCGGACGGCCGTCGGAGAGCAGCTCGCGGACCGTCGACATCGCCTCGGCCAGGCGGGGGCGCTCGGCGGACGGGACGGTGGCGAGCAGCGCGCCGACGGACTCGTTGGCCCGCTCGGCGAGCAGCGCGGCGGTCTCGCGGCCGTGGGCGGTGAGCGTGATGCGGGTGCGGCGCGGGTCCCGGCGGGAGGGGGTGCGCTCGATCAGGCCGTCCTTCTCGAACTTGTTCAGGATCCGGCTCAGGTAACCGGCGTCCAGGGAGAGTTCGGTGCGCAGATCGGCCGCGTCCGTACGGGGGGAGTGCGCGAGTTCGTACAGCACGCGGGACTCGGTGAGGGTGTACGGGGCGTAGAGCTGGCGGCTGTAGTCGAGGGCGCCGATGACGTTTGTGTAGAAACGGTTGAAGGCGCGGACGTCCTGGACGGTCATGCTCATCGACCCCCGGATAGTTGACTCAGTCAGAGATATCGATGGGTCGACTGTAGGACGCCCGCGCCCTGGGCGCCAGCCCTTTCCGGGGCTAGCCCTCGGAGGCGGCGGGCCGGTAGACGCTCACCTGCACGCCGGTCTTGCCGACGACGGTCGACACCAGCTCGAAGCCCCGCTTCACCCCGTCGCCCGGGAAGATGGACTTCCCGCCGCCGAGGATCACGGGCATGTGGATGAGCTGAAGCTCGTCGACGAGCCCTTCCTGGATGAGCGTCCGCACGAGGGTGGGGCTGCCCATCATGGCCAGGTCCCCGCCCGGGGCGCCCCGCAGCTCGCGGATCCGCGCGACGGCGTCCGCCCCCGGAATCCGCTCGGTGTTGTGCCAGGTCAGCTCGTCGTCACGGAGGCTGTCGGAGACGACGTACTTCTTCATCGAATTGAGCCGATCCGCGAACGGATCCCCGGCCCGCTCGGGCCACGCCCCCGCCATGGTCAGGTAGGTCCGCCGCCCGTACAGCAGCGCCTCGGCGTTCTCGAGCCCGGCCGCGAAGGCCCCGCCCACGACCTCGGGATCGAAGTACGGATGCGACCACCCGCCATGCGCGAACCCCCCGTCGGTGTCCTCCTCCGGCCCACCGGGCGCCTGCACGACCCCATCGAGACTGATGAACTCACTGACGACGATCCGCATGAAACCGACTCCCTCGTTGCGCGTGCGATGTTTGGACGTGCGACCGCTTGAACAGCGTTACGGCAATCAGACCGGGCCGCGACGCGGAAGTCATCGGTCGGGGGAGGACAGGCCGGTGAAGCAGACGGTTGCCTACGACGAACACGCCGACTGGTACAACGACCACATGTCCGCGGACGGCGCCTCGGCCTACGTCCAGCGGGTGCACCGCACCCTGGCCGACCTGCTCGGACCCGGCACCGGCACCTGTCTGGACGTCTGCTGCGGCACGGGCGCCCATGCCCGCCCGCTCGCCGGACTGGGCTGGACTCCGGTCGGCGTGGACCTCTCCCGCAACCAGCTCCGCCATGCCGCGACCCGTCTGCCCGTCGCGGTGGCGGACGCCGGGGCCCTCCCGCTCGCCGACGGCTGCGTACCGGCCGCGGTGTGCGTCCTGGCGAGCACGGACGTGCCCGACTACGCGGCCGTACTGCGGGAGATCGGGCGGGTGCTCGCCCCCGGCGGACGGTTCGTCCACCTCGGGGTGCACCCGTGCTTCGTCGGAGCGTTCGCCGACCGCAGCGAGGCGTCGAGGGTCGTGCTGGACGGCCGGTACGCCGACCGTTCCCGCAGCTTCGACGGGAATCCCGCGGGGGTACGGGTCAGGGTCGGCGCCTGGCACACCCCGCTGGCCGACCTCCTGAACGCCGCCACCGGGCAGGGGCTGCGACTCGTACGCACCGCGGAGGCGGGGGAGGGTGCGCTTCCCGAGCTGTTCGCATTCGCCGCGGTGAAGGGGTGAAGGGGTGAAAGGGTGAAGGGGTGAAGGACGGTGTGGCGGTGCGGGGAGGCGCGGCGGTGCGGGAAGGTGCGGCGCGGTAGCAGCCGGCGCGGAGCAGGAGAACGGGGCGCGGAGTAGGAGAACCGGGCGCGCAGCAGGAGAACGGGCCGTGGAAAAACTCCGTGCGCCGCCGATCACCCGCCCTCCACACTGACCCGATGACCGACCTCGACGCCAAAGCCGACCTCGTCCGCTACCTCCAGGACGCCCGCGACTGCCTCCTCCAGAAGCTCGACGGGGTCTCGGAGTACGACATCCGGCGGCCCATGACGCCGACCGGCACCAACCTCCTCGGCCTGGTCAAGCACCTCACCGGCGCGGAGGCGGTCTACTTCGGCGAGACCTTCGGGCGGCCCTTCGACGGGGGCCCGCTGCTCTGGGTCACGGGCGCCGCCGAACCCAACACCGACCTGTGGGCGACCCCCGACGAGACGCGCGAGCACATCGTCGGCGAGTACCGGCGCTCATGGGCCCACTCGGACGGGACGATCGCCGCGCTGCCGCTGGACGCGATCGGCCGCGTCCCCTGGCCCCCGCACCTCGAACTCACCCTCCACCGCATCCTCGTCCACATGATCGGCGAGACCCACCGCCACACCGGCCAGGCCGACATCGTGCGCGAACTCGTCGACGGGGCGGTGGGTTTGCGCGGCCCGAACGACAACCTGCCGTCCGGGGACGCGGATTGGTGGGCCGAGCACCGGGATCGGGTGGAGCGGGCGGCGCGGAAAGCGGCCGAGAGCTGGCCCGGCGCCTGATGCGCCGTTGTCACTGCGAGCACGTTGTCACTGTGAGCCGGTGGCCACCAGGGCCGCGGTGATGGGTTCCAGCTCGGTGATCAGCTCGTCGAGTTCGGCGGGGGACAGGGCCTCGTAGGGCGCGATGGCGAGTTCGTCGGTGAGGGTTTCGATGCGTTGCTTGGTCGCGCGGCCGGCGTCGGTGAAGTGGCCGTCGGTGTCGACGAGTCCGCGTGCGCGCAGGCCGTCCATGACCGAGGCCAGGCGCTTCTTCGGCAGGTGATGGATGCGTCCGAACGACTCCGCGGGATGGATGCCCTGGTCGAGGGCGGAGAGTACGTGGGCCTCCGTGCCGCCGATGCGTGCGCCGACGAGCGCGGCGATGTGCCCGTCGCCCCGGTGCTCGCGCAGCATCGTCGCGGAGTGCCACAGCCGGGCGACCGGGTCGGCCGGCACGGGCAGCGTGCGCATGCCGGCGTACATCACCCGGCCCTCGGTGGGGGCGCTGATCGCGGCCTTGGTGGTCAGGTCGGCGGCGCGCACGAGACCCGGGGAGCCGGCCAGCTCCTCGCCCAGGATGCGCCGCAGGGAGGCCGCGCTGCCCCGCTCCCGCGCGGCGACGGAGGCCTCCGGCGGGATCGTCTCCCAGGCGCTGGGGATGTGCCGGGCGGCTTCCCCGTCGGCGAAGTTGTAGAAGGCCGCGTGCACGACGTGGGCCGGCACCCGTCCCAGAGGTGCGGCGCGGCTGGCGAAGTAGCCGTCCCAGTAGGTGCGGTGGCCGAGCGCGGCCAGTTCCTCGTTGCACTCCTCGGCCATGAAGGTGACCAGGCAGACCGGCTCCAAGAGCTCGAACATGCGCCGGGCGATATGAGTCGTCGGTTGCAGGCGCGTCGTACCCATCAGCTTCTCCCTCGGTTGGGTGTGCCGACTTGGACCGCCCGGCACACCGAAACTCATCGGGCACCAGCCGACGACCGGCACTAGCCCCGAGGCACCCCCGACGACCCCCGCACCATCAACTCCCCCCGAACCGTGGCGATACCCCCCGGCGGCGGCTCCTCCCGCCCCATCGCGATCCGCCCGGCCCGCGCCCCCGCCTCCGCCAGCGGCAGCCGCACCGTCGTCAGCGCCGGCACCGCGTCCACGCTGAACGGCAGGTCGTCGAACCCGGCGACCGAGACGTCCTCCGGGATCCGCAGCCCCGACTCCCGCAGCGCCGCGCAAGCCCCCAGCGCCACCGAGTCGTTCGCCGCCACCACGGCCGTGAGGGACGGGTCCCGGCGGAGCAGCTCCAGCGTCGCCTCGTACCCGGCCTGACGGTCGTACCGGCCCCACACCGTCCAGCGCGGATCCTCCTCGATCCCGGCCGCCGCGAGGGCCGCGCGATGCCCCTCCAGCCGGTGCCGGGTCGTGGTCCGCTCCTCGGGGCCCGCGATGTAGCCGAGGCGCCGGTGGCCGAGCCCGATCAGGTGCTCGGTCAGCCGCTGCCCGCCGCCGCGGTTGTCGAAGGTGAGCGCGATCGCACCGGTCTCCGGCGCCGGCGGCCGCCCGCACAGCACCACCCGCGTCCCCGCCTCCGCCAGCTTCCGCAGCTTCGACGCGACGGCCGCCGCGTGCGGCTCGTTCTCCACGGCCCCACCGGTCAGTACGACGGCCGCCGCCCGCTGCCGCTGCAACAGGGTCAGATACGTCAGCTCGCGCTCCGGCGAGCCTCCCGTGTTGCAGGTCACCGCCAGCCGTTCGCCGCCGGCCCGGCCGCCAGGCCCCCCGATCTCCGACTGGATCGCACTCGCCATGATCCCGAAGAAGGGGTCCGCGATGTCGTTGACGAGGATGCCCACCAGGTCCGACGTGGCCGCGGCCAGCGCGCTCGCGGGGCCGTTCAGTACGTAGTCCAGCTCGTCGACCGCCTTCAGCACCCGCTCACGGGTGGAGGCTGCCACGGGATAGTTCCCGTTCAGCACGCGCGACACCGTCGCGGGCGAGACCTGCGCGCGGGCCGCCACGTCCGCCAGGGTCACCGTCATCTCGTCGTCCTCCGGTCGCGCATCACTTTGTCGTTGGCAGGGCATCCTCGCGGAGGCGTCCCAAGGAGCAGACCATACGGCCACAGCCCCCGATTGTTCGCCCCCTCGAACAACTCAACCCCGTCACAGCCTTGTACAGACCACCGCTCAGAGGCTAGCTTCTTCTTGGATAGAAAGCGCTTGCTGCATGGGTGGCTAGGGCGAACGAAGGGAAAGCAAGTGACACGCAAGACGGTGCGTATCGCCATGAACGGCGTGACCGGACGCATGGGCTACCGCCAGCATCTGGTCCGCTCCATCCTGGCCATCCGTGAACAGGGCGGCCTCGACCTCGGCGACGGCACCGTGCTGTGGCCCGAGCCGATCCTGGTCGGCCGCCGCGAGCACGCTCTGAAGGCGCTCGCCGAACAGCACGGCCTCGAGTACTGGGCGACGGACGTGGACGAGGTCCTCGCCGACCCGAGCGTCGACATCTACTTCGACGCCCAGGTGACCTCGGCCCGCGAGGAGGCGATCAAGAAGGCGATCGCCGCGGGCAAGCACATCTACACCGAGAAGCCCACGGCCACCGGCCTGGAGGGCGCCCTGGAGCTGGCGCGGCTCGCTCATGAGAAGGGCATCAAGCACGGCGTCGTCCAGGACAAGCTCTTCCTCCCCGGCCTGCTCAAGCTCAAGCGCCTGATCGACGGCGGCTTCTTCGGGCGGATCCTGTCCATCCGCGGCGAGTTCGGCTACTGGGTCTTCGAGGGCGACTGGCAGACCGCCCAGCGCCCGTCCTGGAACTACCGCGCCGAGGACGGCGGCGGCATCGTCGTCGACATGTTCCCGCACTGGGAGTACGTCCTGCACGAGCTGTTCGGCCGCGTGAAGTCCGTCCAGGCCCTCACCGCCACCCACATCCCGCAGCGCTGGGACGAGAACGACAAGCCCTACGACGCCACCGCCGACGACGCCGCCTACGGCATCTTCGAGCTGGACGGCGGCGCGATCGCCCAGATCAACTCCAGCTGGGCCGTGCGCGTCAACCGCGACGAGCTCGTGGAGTTCCAGGTCGACGGCACGGAGGGCTCGGCGGTCGCCGGGCTCCGCAACTGCCGTGTCCAGCACCGGTCGTCGACCCCCAAGCCGGTCTGGAACCCCGACATCCCGGCCACCTACTCCTTCCGCGACCAGTGGCAGGAGGTCCCCGACAACGCCGACTTCGACAACGGCTTCAAGGCCCAGTGGGAGCTGTTCCTGCGGCACGTCTACGCCGACGCCCCCTACCACTGGGACCTCCTGGCCGGCGCCCGCGGCGTCCAGCTCGCCGAACTGGGCCTGAAGTCCTCGGCCGAGGGCGTCCGCCTCGACGTACCGGAGATCGCGCTGTGACCATCCAACTCCCGGACCCCACAGGCGGATTGCGGACGTACGAGCCCCGCTCCGAACCCCTCGCGGTCACTCCCGGCACCCCCTTCACCTCTCGTACGGTCTTCTCGGCGGCGCATGTCGTCGCGGACCCGTTCGCGGACGTGTCGCCCGACTCGCCCGCCGCCGTCGACTGGGACGCCACCCTCGCCTTCCGCCGCCACCTGTGGTCCCACGGGCTCGGCGTCGCGGAGGCGATGGACACCGCCCAGCGCGGGATGGGCCTGGACTGGGCGGGCGCGGCCGAGCTGATCCGGCGGTCCGCCGCCGAGGCGCGCGCCGTGGGCGGCCGTATCGCCTGCGGCGTCGGCACCGACCAGCTGGCGGCCGGTTCTCTCGTGGAGGTCCGGGCGGCGTACGAGGAGCAGCTCGCGCTGGTCGAGGAAGCGGGCGCGCAGGCGATCCTCATGGCCTCCCGCGCGCTCGCCGCCGCGGCCTCCGGCCCCGAGGACTACCTGGAGGTCTACGGCCATCTGCTGCGCCAGGCCGCCGAGCCGGTGATCCTGCACTGGCTGGGCCCGATGTTCGACCCCGCGCTGGAGGGCTACTGGGGCTCGTCCGACCTGGACGCGGCCACCGACACCTTCCTGGAGGTCATCGCCGCCCACCCCGACAAGGTCGACGGCATCAAGGTCTCCCTCCTCGACGCCCAGCGCGAGATCGACCTGCGCCGCCGCCTGCCGCAGGGCGTGCGCTGCTACACCGGCGACGACTTCAACTACCCCGAGCTGATCGCGGGCGACGACCAGGGCTTCAGCCACGCCCTGCTCGGCATCTTCGACCCGCTGGGCCCGCTGGCCGCGGAGGCGGTACGGGTGCTGGACACGGGCAACACGGCAGGTTTCCGGGGGCTGTTGGACCCCACGGTCGAGCTGTCCCGCCACCTCTTCCAGACCCCGACCCGCTTCTACAAGACGGGCGTGGTCTTCCTCGCCTGGCTGGCCGGCCACCAGTCGCACTTCACCATGGTCGGCGGCCTCCAGTCGGCCCGCTCCCTCCCGCACTTCGCCCGCGCCTACGAACTCGCCGACGGACTGGGCCTGTTCCCGGACCCGAAGCTGGCCGAGGAGCGGATGAAGAACCTGCTCGCCCTGTACGGAGTGACCCAGTGACCGGTATCGGAGACCTCTCCCGCTTCTCCATCAACCAGATGACGGTGAAGCAGCTGTCGATGCCCGAACTGGTCGACGCCTGCCTTGAGTTGGGCGTCCCGGGCGTGGGCCTGTGGCGCGAACCCGTCCAGGCGTACGGCGTGGAGGCGACCGCCAAGCTGGTCCGCGACGCGGGCCTGGCGGTGACCACCCTGTGCCGGGGCGGCTTCTTCACGGCGATCGACCCGGCCGAGCGGGCGGCGGCCGTCGCCGACAACCGCCGCGCGATCGACGAGGCGGCGACGCTGGGCACGCAGGTGCTGGTCCTGGTCTCCGGGGGCCTGCCCGCCGGCTCCAAGGACCTGCACGGCGCGCGGGAGCGCATCGCCGACGCGCTCGCGGAGCTGGGCCCGTACGCGGAGGAGCACGGGGTGAAGCTGGCCATCGAGCCGCTCCACCCGATGTACGCCTCCGACCGCTGCGTGGTCTCCACCCTCACCCAGGCCCTCGACCTGGCGGAACGCTTCCCCGCCCACCAGGTCGGCGTCACCGTGGACACGTACCACATCTGGTGGGACGACAACGCGCCCGCGCAGATCGCCCGGGCCGGCGCGGGCGGCCGTATCCACACCTTCCAACTCGCCGACTGGACCACCCCGTTGCCCGAGGGCGTGCTCAACGGCCGCGGCCAGATCGGCGACGGCTCGATCGACATGCGGGAGTGGAAGGGCTACGTGGAGGCGGCCGGCTACACCGGCCCCATCGAGGTCGAACTCTTCAACGACGCCCTGTGGGCCCGCGACGGCCACGAGGTCCTCGCGGAGACGGCCCACCGCTTCGTGGAGCACGCCGGATAGCCCGGCTCCACCACACTCCTCCGCCCCGCACCGAACCTGACCGGTGCGGGGCGGGGCCATGTCCGGACCTCCGGCCCCGAATTGTGAGGACACCTTCACACAGGTCGTGCTAATCAGCGCAGTTCAAGGCGTATTCGTGCATCCGAATTCCTGTGATTGTGCTGTCAATTCAATTTTTTCTAAGCACAGGGAACCGACTCTGACCTGCGTGTGTCTATAGGATCAGGCTCGCCGCAGGGGCCAGGCAAAAGGCTTGGAAAATGCGGTGGAATTGCCATCCCTATTCATGCACGAGGAGTTTTCTGTGAACGTACGTATTGCGGCTGTCGCCGTTCTCTCCGCCGCCGCGGTCGCGACCGGGGCCACCGCCGCCGTCGCCGCGCCGGCGCCCGCGCCGTCCATCACCCTCAAGGCGAGCAAGACCGGCATCAAGCTGGGCGACGTCGTCACCTTCACCGGCAAGACGGCCGGCCTCGACGACGGCAGCAAGGTGACCCTCCAGGTCAAGGACGGCAAGAAGTGGGTGGCCCTGCCGGTGACCACCAAGGTCAAGAAGAGCGCCTACAAGCTCACCGACAAGTTCAAGAAGAAGGGCGTCGAGGTCCTGCGCGTCAAGGACGGCGCCACGGTCTCCAAGACGGTGACGATCACCGTCAAGTGACGGCGACGACCGCTCGCTGACACCCCGTGAACCCTGCCCCACCCCGTCCGATCCGGGGTGGGGCAGGCTCGTAGATTGTCCTGCACATTCGCTGGACCTGCCCAGAGGCGTATGCAGAATGTGATCTCGTGGATCACGTGAGCCTCGGAGCCGTCGCCGCCCTTTACCGCTACCCCGTGAAGTCCATGCTCGGCGAGCGGCTCGGCGCCGTCGAGGTCACCGACCGCGGCCCGACCGGCGACCGCGGGTACGCGCTGCTGGACTCGGAGACCGGCAAGGTGGTGAGCGCCAAGTCCCCGCGCCTGTGGCGGCAGTTGCTCACCTGCACGGCGACGCTCACCCCGGCGGGCCCGCGCGTCACGGCCCCGGACGGCACCGAACTCCCGGACGCCGACTCCCTCTCCGCCCTCCTCGGCCGCAAGGTCGTCCTCACCGACGTACCCCCGCCGGACGGCGAGCTGGACCGCTCCCGCCCCGACGAGGTCCTGGCCGCGGGCCCGGACGCCCAAGTCGCCGCGGACATCGTCCGTTTCGGCTCGGCGTCCCCGCCCGGCACCTTCTTCGACTTCGCGCCGGTGCACCTGATCACGACGTCCACGCTGGCACGGATCGCCGAGCTCAGCCCCGCCGGTACGGCGGAAGCGGCCCGCTACCGCCCCAACCTGCTCATCGACACGGGCGGGGCCGACGGGGACGGGAACGGCTTCGTGGAACACGCCTGGGTGGGCCAAGAGCTGCGCATCGGCGAGGAGCTGACCCTGCGCGTCATCGCCTCGACCCCGCGCTGCGCCGTCCCCACGCTGGCCCACGGCCACCTCCCCCGCGACCCGGACGCCCTGCGCGTCCTGGCCCGCCACAACCGGGTACCGGCCCTTCCGGGGCGGGCGGCGGAGCCGTGCGCGGGGGTGTACGCGCAGGTGGTGCGGGGTGGGTGGGTGCGGGAGGGCGACGCCGTACGGAGCTGACCACCCGGGGGTTCTTGACGGCGTGAACCCGCCGTCAACCGCCCCGTACCGCCCGGCGGAGCGCCTCCGCGCCCAGTTCGAGGGTGGCCTCGCGGGTGGCCGAGGCGAGCAGGTCGGTGTGGATGGGACCGCCGGCGGCGAGGTGGCGGTCGTACGGCAGGACGACGACGCTGACGCCCGTCTCCTTCAGGTGCGCGCGGGCCGCCTTCACGTCCAGGGTCATGTCGGGGGAGTGCGCGGTGAGGGCGACGACGGTCGTGGACAGGGCGGAGTGCGGCAACTGGCCGAGCCAGTCGAGGACTTGCCGGGTCCCGCCGACGCCCTCGGCGGTCGTGGGGGCGACCACGACACGGGCGTGCGCGGTGTCCATCGCGGTACGGGCGACCTCGCCGGGCAGGGTCTCGCAGTCGACGACGGTGACGGCGAAGTACCGGCGCAGGGCCAGCGTCACGGTCCGGTACGTCCGTACGTCGAGGGGTGCGCCGACCCGGCCCTGGCTGGCGGGCAGCAGCCATCCGCCGTTGGACACGGGCACCAAGTAGCCGATGACGTCGGTGAGTTGCATGGCCGGGGTGAGTATCCGGGCGAGGTCGGCACAGGACCAGCGGACCGACTCGGCGCCCATCCGCACGGGCAGCGTGCCGAGCGCGGCGTCGGCCTCCAGGGTGAGTACCGGGTCGTGCCGGTAGTGGTTGAAGGTACGGCCGAGCAGCGCGGCGACGGTCGACTTGCCGACGCCCCCGCGGATGGAGGTGACGGCGACGACCCGCCCGGTGGCCACGGGTTGCTGCAACTCCCGCGCGACACGGGTCTGTTCGGCCACGTCCTGAGAGACGGAGGAGGTGAGCCGACGGAGAGTACGACCGGTGCGGTGGGCGAGGGAGTCGCCGTGGTGGGGCCGCCCGAGGGCGACGGCCAGCCGGGGGTCGAGGGTGGGGACGGATTCGGGGGAGGGGAGGGAGGGGGGTGGGGGTGAGGTTCGGGGGGTGGGGGATGAGGGGATGTGGGTGCGGGGAGTGGGGGAGGGAGCGGGAGTTGGGGCGGGGTGCGGGGGAGCGGGGGGTGCCGGAGTCGGGTGTGCGGACGCGAGGGGTGCCGGGGCGGGGACTGGGTGCGCGGAAGCGAGGGGTGCTGGGGCGGGTGCCGGGTGCGCGGGGACGATGGGCGACGGCGGCAGGAGCGGGTAGCCCATGTCGGCTGCGGCTGCGGCTGCGGTGGGCGGCGCGGGGTGCGAGGTGGGCGGGACGGCGGGCGGGAGAGGTGCGCGCACGGTGTCGGGACCGGTCTGCTCAGCGGCCCCTGGCATGGGCGGGAGCGGCGCACGCCCGGCGACGGCCCCGTCCTGTTCCGCGACCGCGAACCCGTCCCCCTCCGCAGCCCCCGACGACTTCGCCAGCCCCGGCGTGGGCGCACGCGTCGGCTCACTCGCAGACTCAGCAACCTCCAGACCCTCGGCCCCACCAGCCCGCACCGAGCCCCCGCCCTCCACCAACTCCCCGCGGTCCCCGAACTCCCCGCCCTCCCGGAATTCCCCGAGCTCCCCCAACTCCCCAAGCTCCCGCAGCACTTCCCGCTGCCAATCCTCCCCGCCCCGCCAGTCGCCGCCCCGTCGCCCCTGTTCCCCCAGACCCGCACCCATACCGTCCCCGCCCCCTACGCGAAGGTGTCGAGCAGCCGCCCGTACACGTCGAAGACCCCGATGAGCAGCGGGAGCAGGGCGACGACCCCGGCGGACTCCACCAGGTCACCCGCCCGCCGCAGCCGTACCCGCATCCGCTCGGTGGGCCGTACCACCTGCACGGCGAGCGGGACCACGGCCAGTACCACCAGCACGGCGACCGCCCCGCCCGCGCCGGCCCGTTCCGCCCACACGCCCAGCAGCCGTATGCCCACCAGCGCCCCGCCCGCAAGCAGCACCACGACCTCGGCCACGAGCGGAAAGGCCCGTGCCCGCAGCACCATCACCGCCGCCGCGACGACCGCGAGCAGCACGGTCCACACCGTCGGCGCCCGCAGCGCCCACACCGCGGCGGCCGCCCCGGACCCGGCCACGATCACCGTCGCGAGCGCCAGTCCTCGATGGGCCGCGGCCCGTGCCGAGGACACCCGGTAGCGGCTCACGGAGACCCCACCAGCCCGTCGGTCGTCGAGCCCGGCCAGTCCGGAGGCCTTCAGCGCGAGCCGAGGCAGCGCGCCGAGGGCGACCACGGACACGACGGCGAGCACCGCACCGACCCGCGCCTGCCGCGCGGCCGTCCCGGCCCCCGACTCCAGCGCGACGACCGCCTCCCAGCCGACCGCCACGAGCCCGACGGCGGCGGCCCCGACGAGCCCACCCCGCCCGAGCCTGGTGAAGAGTCCCAGCAGTACGAGGGTTACGACGCCCACGGCGGCCGACACGGCAACCCGCGCCGGAGCCGGCCAGCCCTGCGCGTCGGCAAGAGCGGAGCCGCCGAGCAGGGCCAGCACTCCGGCGACGCACAGCAGGGTCGCGCCGAGCCCACCCCGCCACGGCCCCCGCGCGACCAGCACCCCCGCGAGACCGGCGACCACGGATACGGCGAACAAGACACCCGCGACGACACCGGCCCCGTACGCCGAACTCGCGAACATACCGGCCGCCCCGGCCCAACCCACCGCGAGCACCCCCGCGGTGACCCGCATCGGCCGCGGCCCCCACCAGGAGGCCCAGCCGCCCGGCCCTTCCGCGACCTCGACCGGCTCATACGGACGACCGTCCCCGACCCGCACCAGCCGCAACACCGCCCCGTCGAGCACACCCGCCGACTCAAGGCTGTCGTCTTCGTCGAGCGGGGAGCCGTCCGCCGTCATGAGGCGCCGTGTTCCGGGCCGCTCGGCCGTCCCGTCGTCCAGTACGCGCAGAATCTCGGGCAGCAGGGCCCCGACCGGCTCCCGCGCCGGCAACACGAGTTCGACACGCCGTCGCTCCCCGACCAGGGTGACGCGACTCAGAACGACCGCGGACCCACTGGCCGCCGTACGACTCAAGGCCCCCGCAGACATCACGGGCCCGAATTTATCACCGGCCCGACCGGCGGACCGTCGGCCGCGGTGCCCCCGCCCGAAGGCTGCACAGAGCCCCCCGAAAAAATTCTGAAGATGCCGTGCAACCCTTCGCCGACCTCGCGGGTCGTACTTGGCATCAGGACTTCTGGAGGGGGATCTGGGGGGATCGCGGGGGTTCTGATGTTGGAGGGGAAAACCCGAGGGGGCCCGGTCGACGGATCGGGCCCCCTCGAATTTGTCCGGGACAACCGTTTTGTCGGCGACCGGACCTGCTCGTTTGTCGGCGACCGGACCTGCTCGTTTGTCGGCGACCGGACCTGCTCCGTCCGCTAGAAGAACACTCCGCATCTCAGCAGGACATTCGCGTACGGCCGTGCCTCGCCCGTCCGTACCACCAGCCGCGCCCCGGCCGACAGTTCCTTGAGCCGCTCGTGCGAGACCAGTTCCAGGTCCGGGAACTCGCCCTCCAGGAGCGCCGCGGCCCCCGGGTTCGAGCCCCGTATCTCCTTCGCCGCCGTGGCGCCCTCCACCACCAGCTCCGCGAGCAGCCCCTCCAGCACCTCCGCGAACGACGGCACCCCGGCCCGGAACGCCAGGTCCACCACCCTCGGGCCCGCCGGTATCGGCATGCCCGCGTCGCAGACCAGCACCCCGTCCCCGTGGCCCAGCTCGGCCAGCGCCCCGGAGAGATGACGGTTCAGGATCCCCGCCTTCTTCACAGCGCCTCGACCTCCTCGGCCGTGGGGAAGGACACCTGCGCGCCCTCCTTGGTGACCGCGGCCGCGCCCACCCGGGCCGCGTACCCGGCCGCCTCGGCCAGCGACGCCCCCGCGCTCAGCCGGAACGCCAGTGCCGCCGTGAAGGCGTCGCCCGCGCCCGTCGTATCCACCGCGTCGACCTTCACCGAAGGCACCCGCTCCACCCCGTCCCCGGACGCCACCAGCGCGCCCTCCGCGCCCAGGGTGACCACGACCGAGCGCGGACCCTTGGCCAGCAGCAGCCGCGCCCAGTCCTCGGGGCGGTCGGAGACGCAGGCCTCGCCCAGGACCACCTTCGCCTCGTGCTCGTTGACGATCAGCGGGTCGCAGGCCGCCAGCAGCTCGGAGGGGAGGGGGCGGGGCGGGGACGGGTTGAGGACGAAGCGGCTCTCGGCGGACAGGTTGCGTACGACCTCCACCACCGTCTCCAGCGGGATCTCCAACTGCGTGGAGACGACCTTCGAGGCGTGGAAGAGGCTCGCCGCGGCCCGGACGTCGCCCGGCGTCAGCTTCCCGTTCGCGCCCGGCGACACCACGATGCTGTTGTCCCCGGACGGGTCGACGGTGATCAGCGCGACCCCGGTCGGTGCCCCGCCGACCAGCACGCCCACCGTGTCGACCCCGGCCGCCCGCTGCGAGTCGAGCAGCAGCCGGCCGTGCGCGTCGTCGCCGACCCGGGCCAGCAGGACCGTACGGGCGCCGAGGCGGGCGGCGGCGACGGCCTGGTTGGCGCCCTTGCCGCCGGGGTGGACGGCGAGGTCACCGCCGAGCACCGTCTCACCGGCTCCCGGCCGCCGCTCGACCGCGATCACCAGGTCGGCGTTGGCCGAACCGACGACCAGGAGGTCGTAGTCGTACATGAAGTTGACTCCCTGTTGGGTGAGTTGCCCCGTCAGCCGCTGAACCCGGCCACGTTCTCCTTCGTGACCACCTTCACCGGCACCTTCACCGTCTCCTCGACCTTCTTGCCCTGCAGCGCCTTGAGCGCGTTGTCCACCGCGATCTTCCCCAGCTGCGAGGGCTGCTGTGCCACGGACGCGTACAGCGTGCCCTTCTCAACGGCCGTCAGGCCGTCCGGAGTTCCGTCGAAGCCCACGACCTGCACGGACTTGCCGGCCTTGGAGCCCAGCGCCTTGATCGCGCCGAGCGCCATCTCGTCGTTGGCGGCGATGACGCCCTGGACGTCCGGGTGGGCCTGGAGCAGGTTCGACATCACGTCGAGGCCCTTGGTGCGGTCGAAGTCCGCCGGCTGCTGGGCGACGACCTGGATGCCCGGGTAGGCCTTGAGGCCCGCCGCGAAACCGGCCGCGCGCTCCCGGGCCGCCGAAGTGCCCGCCTGGCCCTGGAGGATGACGATCTTGCCCTTGCCGCCGAGCTTCTCGCCGATCGTCCGCGCGGCCAGCTCGCCGCCCTTGACGTTGTCGGAGGCCACGAGGGCGTCCACGGTCGCCTTGTTGACCCCGCGGTCGACCGCGATGACCGGGATCTTCGCCTTGTCGGCGGCCTTGACGGAGTTGCTCGCCGCGTCCGAGTCCACCGGGTTGACGATGATCGCGCCCAGGTTCGAACTGGTGAAGTTCTGCAGCTGGTTGGCCTGCTGCGAGGCGTCGTTCTGGGCGTCGGTGACGGTCAGGTCGACGCCCAGCCTCTTCGCCTCGGCCTGTGCGCCGGAGCGGATCTGTACGAAGAAGGGGTTGTTGAGGGTGGAGAGGGACAGGCCCATCTTCGGGGTGGTGGAGGACGAGCCGCCGTTGTGGAGGAAGGAGGTCGCGCCGACCAGGGCCACTGTGACCACGGCCGCCAGTGCGTACGTCCCCGCCTGCTTGCCCTTGTTGCCGCCCGTGCCCGCGGCCACCGGAGTCGCGCCCGCCTTGCGCCGCAGCGTGTCGAGGAGCACCGCGAGCGCGATGACGACACCGATGACGACCTGCTGCCAGAAGGCGGAGACGTTCAGGAGGTTGAGGCCGTTCCTGAGCACCGCCAGGATCAGCGCGCCGATCAGCGTGCCGGACGCCTTGCCCGTGCCGCCCGCGAGCGAGGCGCCGCCGATGACGACCGCGGCGATCGCGTCCAGCTCGTAGCCGTCGGCGGCCTGCGGCTGCGCGGAGGAGAGCCGGGAGGCGAGCACGATGCCGGCGACCGCGGCGAACACACCGGACAGCGCGTAGATCGCGAGCTTCTGCTTCTTCACCCGCAGACCGGACAGTCGCGCGGCCTCCTCGTTGCCGCCGATCGCGTACATGGAGCGGCCGATGTACGTCCGTCTGAGCACGAAGGCCGCGATGAGCCCCATGACGACCATGACCAGGACCGGCACCGGCAGCCAGCCGCCGAGCGTGTCGCCGAGGTGCGAGACCGAGTCCGGGAAGGGGATCGGGGAGCCCTCGGAGATCACCAGGGACAGACCGCGCGCCACCGACAGCATCGCCAGCGTCGCGATGAACGGCGGCAGTTTGCCGTACGCGATCAGGAAACCGTTGACGAGTCCGGCCGCTATGCCGGTCGCGACGGCCAGGATCACGGCGAGGAGGACCGGCACGCCGTGCGAAGTGGCGCTCCAGGCGAGGACGGTGGCGGAGAGGGCCGCGACCGAGCCGACCGACAGGTCGATGCCCGCCGAGACGATCACGAAGGTGACGCCGAAGGCGAGGACGGCGGTCACGGCCGCCTGGACGCCGACGTTGAGCAGGTTGTCGGTGGTCAGGAAGTCACCGGACAGCGCCGACAGGGCGATGACCAGGACGATCAGCGCGGTGAGCGCGCCGTTGTCGAGGAGCAGGCGGCGCAGTCCGTTCGTCGCGCTGTCGGCGCCCGCCCGGCTCTTGAGCGTGTCAGTGGCCACGGCCGGTCTCCGTTTCGGTCTTCTCGTTCGTGGGGTTGCTGACCGCGAGGGCCATCACGGCGTCCTGGGTGGCGTCGGCGGCGGCGAGTTCGCCCGCGATCCGGCCCTGCGCCATCACCAGCACCCGGTCGCTCATGCCGAGCACCTCGGGCAGATCGCTGGAGATCATCAGTACGGCGGCCCCGGCGGCCGTGAGTTCGTTGATCAGCTGGTAGATCTCGACCTTGGCGCCGACGTCGATCCCGCGCGTCGGCTCGTCGAGGATGAGCACCTTGGTGTCGGCGAGCAGCCACTTGCCGATGACGACCTTCTGCTGGTTGCCGCCGGACAACGTCCGTACCTGCTGCCCCAGTCCGGCCATCCGCACCCCGAGCTGCCCGGCGATCCTGGCGGCCGCCTCGTGCTGCCCCTTGCGGTCGACGAGCCCCGCGCGCGTGGCGGCGCGCATGGTCACCAGGCCCAGGTTCTCCTCGACCGTCTGGTCGAGCACCAGCCCCTGCCCCTTGCGGTCCTCGGGCACGAGCCCGATCCCGGCGGCCATGGCGGCGTTGACGTCATGCCCCTTGAGCCGCGCTCCGGAGACCTTCACGTCACCCTTGTCGTACGGGTCCGCCCCGAACACGGCCCGTACGACCTCGGTGCGTCCGGCCCCGACGAGCCCGGCGATGCCGACGACCTCGCCGGCGTGCACCTCGAAGCCGACGTCGTGGAAGACGCCGTCCCGGGTCAGCCCCTCGACGGTGAGCAACGCGGCGCCCTTCTCGGGCACTTCACGCGGGTACTGCTGCTCGATCGACCGCCCCACCATCAGCCGTACGAGCTCGTCCTCGGCGGTCGTGGCGGGCACCTGCCCGACGGACTTCCCGTCCCGGATGACCGTGACCCGGTCACCCAGGGCGGCGATCTCCTCCAGGTGATGGGTGATGAAGACGACCCCCACCCCGTCCTCGCGCAGCTGCCGCACGATGACGAAGAGCTTCTCCACCTCCTCCGAGGTGAGTACGGCGGTCGGCTCGTCCATGATGAGCACGCGCGCGTTCAGGCTCAGCGCCTTCGCGATCTCGACCATCTGGAGGCGCGCGATGCCGAGTTCACGTACACGCGCGCGTGGCGAGACGTTCACGCCGACGCGCTTCAGCAGCACCTCGGCGTCGGCCTCCATGCGCCCCCGGTCGATCATCCCGAGGCGGCGCGGCTGCCGGCCCAGGAAGATGTTCTCGGCGACCGTCAGGTCGGGTACGAGGTTGAACTCCTGGTAGATGGTGGCGATGCCCAGCCGCTCGGCGTCCTGCGCCCGGCGGATGTGCACCTCCTCGCCGTCCACCAGGACGCGGCCCTCGTCGGGGTGGTAGGCGCCCGACAGCATCTTGATCAGCGTGCTCTTGCCGGCGCCGTTCTCGCCGAGCAGCACATGCACCTCGCCCCGGCGCAGGTCGAAGTCGACGCCGTCGAGCGCGACCACGCCGGGAAAGGTCTTGCGGATGCCTTCGATGCGAAGCAACTCGTCCCGGTTGCTCACGATGTGCTCCTTTGCACAGGTGTCTGGTTCTGCCCGGGGCTCAGATCCTCGCCGCAGGAGCGGCGGGCGACGAGACGGGCGGGGAGGGTGACGGACTGCGGGGGCCGCCCCTCGATGCGGTCGACCAGGGCGCGTACGGCGGCCCGGCCCAGCTCGCCCGTGGGCTGGGCGATCGCGGTGATCGGCGGATCGGTGTGCACGAACCACGGGATGTCGTCGAAGGCGGCCAGTGCTATGTCACATGGCACTGACAGCCCGCGCGCCCGGATCGCGTCCAGCGCGCCGAGCGCCATCAGGTTGTCGGCCGCGAACACGACCTCGGGCGGCTCGGGCAGGTCCAGGAACCCCTCGGTGACCCGCCGCCCGCTCTCGGCCTGGAAGTCGCCCTGCCCGATGTACTCGTCCGGCAGCCCGAGCCCGTACGCCCCGAGCGCCTCCCGGAAGGCCTCGACCCGCTCGCGCCCGGTGGTGGTGGCCGCGGGCCCCGCGATGATCGCGAGCCGCCGGTGCCCCAGCCGGTACAGATGCGCGACGAGATCCCGCACGGCGGCCTGCCCGTCGGCCCTGACGACCGGCACGTCCACGCCCGGGATCCACCGGTCGACGAACACCATGGGCGTCCCGGCCCGGGCGGCGTCCAGCATGAGCGGCGACCCGCCGTCGGTGGGGGAGACGAGCAGCCCGTCGATACGACGGTCGAGCAGCGTCCGTACGTGGTGGTCCTGGAGCTCGGGCCGCTCGTCGGCGTTGCCGATGATGACGCTGTAGCCGAGCGCGCGGGCCTCTTCCTCGACCGATCGGGCCAGCTCGGTGAAGTACGGGTTCATCACATCGCTGATGACCAGGCCGAGGGTGTGGGTCTGGTCGGTGCGCAGCGAGCGGGCGACGGCGTTCGGGCGGTAGCCCAGCGCCTCGACGGCGGCGAGCACGCGCGCGCGTGCGTCGGCGCTGACCGACGGATGGTCGTTCAGAACCCGCGACACCGTGGCGACGGAGACCCCCGCCTCGGCAGCGACGTCCTTGATGCTCGCCATCGCCGCCCCACCTCCTCGTGGAATCGATTACACGGCTCTGTGTACCGAGGATTGGAATCGATTACACGGTGGCCGCGCAAGACCCCGAAACCGGATCGTGATGTTCCCCGGCGGGCGGGGGCCGGACGGGGCTTTAATCGGCACCGAGGGCCGCGGCGGGCGGGTGCGGGCCGAACTGTCCTGTCAGGAGAGGGAGTTGGGCATGGTGGGCACGGTGGCGCAGGATATCGACGATGTCGTGGACGGGCTGGCCGGGATCATCCGGAAGGCGACCGCCGACGCCGACCGGATCGGCTACTTCGCGGCGCTCTACAGACAGGTGACGGTCGAGGTCCGCAAGGCGATCCACGCCGGCCGCTTCGAGGACGGCCCGCGGATGGACCGCTTCGACACGCACTTCGGCAACCGCTACTTCGAGGCGCACGACGCCTGGATCCGCGACGGCAGTGGGCCGCGCTGCTGGCGCGAGACCTTCGGGCTGCTCGACGACGCCGACACCGTCATCGTCCAGCACCTGCTGCTGGGCGTGAACGCGCACATCAACCTGGACCTGGCCGTGGCGGCGGCGCGGACCAGCCCCGGCGAGGACATCCAGGAGCTGCGCAACGACTTCCTGCTGATCAACGACATCCTCGCGAGCGTGGTCCTGGCGGTGCAGGACTCGGTCGACGCGCTGTCGCCGTTCATGTCGCTGCTGGACAAGGTCGGGGGCCGCACGGACGAGCAGATCCTCGACTTCAGCATCCGCCAGTCCCGCGAGGAGGCCTGGTACAACGCGGTCCTGCTGGCCGGCCAGACGGAGGAGCAGCGCGCGGTCACCATCGACCGCCTGGACATCAGGGCAGGCGTGCTGGCCCGCCTGATAGCCCACCCGGGGGGCCTGGTCCGCCCGGCCCTGGAGCTGATCCGCAGGACCGAGGAGGACGACGTACCCACGGTCATCAGGCACCTGGACAGCGCGATGGGGGCTGCCTCGGCCGGCTAGGGGGGCCGGGGCTACGCCTCCACGTGTCGCGCGAGACCGTCCACGATCAGAGCCAGCCCCGCCTCGAACGCCGACTCGTGGTCGATCACCGGCACGCCCGCCGGCAGCTCCGCGCTGTCCCCGTACTGTGCCTCCGCCTGCTCCTCCAGGACGCTGCCGACCGTGAAGCGACTGGCCGCCAGCATGGCCATACGGGCGTGCTGCTCGGGCACGCCGGAGGCGACGAGGAAGTCCATCTTGCGGCCGATCCGGTCCAGGTCGGCGGTCGGGGTGCTGCCGGCGTGCAGCCGTGCGCCGTCGCGGCGCATGAGCAGGGTGCGCCGGAAGCTGCGCGTGTTGTCCAGGAACCACGCGCGCCAGTCGTCGCCGGGCTCCGGCAGCGGCGCCTTCGCGTGCGGCGCCATGGCGACCTCCGCCATGGCGGCCAGCAGGTCCTTCTTCGTGCCGAAGTACCAGTAGAGCGACGGCTGTTCGACGCCCAGCCGCTTCGCCAGCCGTCTGGTGCTGACGGTGTCGAGCCCGACCTCGTCGAGGAGGTCGAGCGCCTCGGTGACGACGTTCTCTCGGTTCATCTTGGTCACGTTGACAATCTATCGCTGATAGACGACTCTGGAGAAAATCATTCACTGATAGATTCTGAGGTGAGGGCAATGGCACCCGGACCGCGTGCGAAGTCTCTGCGGGTTCTCGTCGCCGGTGGCGGGATCGCGGGGCAGGCCCTGGCCTTCTGGCTGGCGCGGGGCGGCCACCGGGTGACCGTCGTCGAGCGCTTTCCGGTGCTGCGGGCGACCGGCGCCCAGGTCGACCTGCGGGGCCAGGGCATCGAGGCCGTGAGGCGCATGGGTCTCCTCGGCGCGGTCCGCGGCCGGCTCGTGGACGAGGCGGGCGTCGCCCTCATCGACGCCGACGGCAGACCCCGGGCGACGATCATGGCCAACACCTCCGGCCGGGGCCGCCAGTCCCTCACGTCGGAGTACGAGATCATGCGCGGCGACCTGGTGCGCATCCTGTACGACGCCGTGAAGGACGACGTGGAGTACGTCTTCGGGCTGAGCGTCGACGGCTTCGACCAGGGTGACGACCACGTCGTCGGGCACTTCTCCGACGGATCGTCCCGGGAGTTCGACCTCCTGGTCGGTGCGGACGGGCAGAGCTCACGCATCCGGCGGGCGCTTCTCCCGGAGGGCCCCGACCCGTACCGGCGGCTCGGCATCCACATGGCCTACTGGTTCGTCCCGCGCATCGCCTCCGACGGCAACATCCGGGACACGTACATGATCCCGGGCGGCCGCCAGATCATGCGCCGCAGTCACAATCCGACCGAGTCGCAGGTGTACTTCGTGCTGCGGGAGGACTCCGAGGAGGCCTCGGCCGTCCACCGCGAGCCGGTCGAGCGGCAGCGGGAGTTCTGGGCGGGCAGGTTCCGCGACGCCGGATGGCAGACCGGGCGCTTCGTCGAGGGCATGGAGGCGAGCCCGTTCTTCTACTCCCAGGAGATCGTCCAGGTGCGCACCGACGCGTGGTCCCGGGGCCGGGTGGTCCTGGCGGGCGACGCCGCGCACTGCGCCTCCCCGTACAGCGGCATGGGCATCTCGGGCGGCCTGGTCGGCGCGTACGTCCTGGCAGGCGAGATCAACCGCCACCCGGACGACCTGCCGACCGCGCTGGCCGGCTACGACACCACGCTGCGGCCCTTCGTCGACGCGATCCAGAGCCGGGTCGACCCGCGCCTCCTGCGGATCGGTCTGCCGATGACCCGGCGGGCGATAGACGCGTTCCTCGCCGTCACGGGCCTGGCGACGGCGTTGCGCGTCCCCGACCTGGTGGCGCGCTTCTCCAAAGAGGACCGCGGCGGCGACTGGCACCTCCCGGAGCTCCCGACCCTCGTGGCCGCCCAGGGGTGATCACGGCACCCCACCCCTTGCCCTACCTATCGACATTCGATAGATTCCCATCGCGAGTCGATCGAAGGGTGAGTCATGGGAAAGCTGGCGGTGCGGGCGTTGTGTGCCGTGCTCGGGGTGGTGTTCGTCGGCACCTTGTTCGTGCAGGCGGGGCTGGTGTGGACGTTGGTCAGCGGGAACGATCCGGAGGACGGTTCGGTCCCGCTGACACCGCTGCGGATCGTCACGATCCTGGGCATGGTGTCGGTCCAGGTCGCCGTGGTCTGCGTATGGCGGCTGGTGACGATGGTGCGCCGCGGGACCGTGTTCTCCCACGACGCCTTCCGTTACGTGGACATCGTGATCGGCGCGATCGTGTCGGCCGCCCTCGTGTGGTTCACCGTCACGGGCATCAACGCGCCGGGCCAGCGGGACGACCCGGGCGTCACCGTCATCATGGCCGGGATCGGCGTCGCCATCCTGGGCGTCGCGCTCATCGTGCTCGTGCTGCGCATGCTGCTCGCCCAGGCCGTCGCGCGCGACGTGGAAGCGGCGCAGATGCAGGCCGAGTTGGACGAGGTGATCTGATGCCGATCGCCGTCGACATCGACGTGATGCTGGCGAAGCGGAAGATGTCCGTGGGGGAGTTGGCGGACCGCGTCGGGATCACGCCCGCCAACCTGGCCGTCCTCAAGAACGGCCGCGCGAAGGCGGTGCGCTTCACGACACTCGCCGCGCTCTGCGAGGTACTCGAGTGCCAGCCGGGGGACTTGCTGCGCTGGGAGGCGGAGGACGTGGTGGAGGCGTGACGGGGCCGTGGGGTGGGATCAGGTTTTCTCGGCAGGCGGCGCGGGCCTGCGCCGCAGCAGCCACTGCCCGAAGGTCCGCCGGGGCGGCCGTACCACCACACGGCCGTGCGCCTTCTGCCCGACGAGCTCCACGCGCAGAACGACCGGCGCAGCGGGATCCGTAGGAGCGGGCCGCGACTTGATCCTCGCGTGCACCAGTTGCAGACCGTCGGTGTCGACGACGATCCCCGGCCTCGTGACCAGGGTCAGCGTCTTCCCCGTCATCGCCAGGTCGATCCGCAGGGTGTCGTGCGTGATCACGGCCTCGGTGAAGTCGAGGGTCACCTTGCAGAACGTCACCGCGAGTTCCATTCTCCGCGGCACGACCCAGCGCCCCACGCGCTCGACGGCCCCGCTGTGGACCTGCTCGATCCGGACCAGGTCCTTGGCCTCGACGCCGGTCGCGCCGCCGCTCATGGCCGACACCGGCGGCAGGTCGGCGGTGAGCGGGGCGAGTTCGCTCAGTGTCCGCGCGGACAGGGCGACTTCCAGCCGCTCGTCCAGCTCGTCCGCGGTGAGCCGACCGTCCCCGGCGGCGACCCGCAGCACGTCCACGACCCGGTCCCGGTCGGCGTGGGAGGCCCTCAGCTCGGGATGAGAAGCCTGCGGCTCGGGATGAGATGCTCGCGGCGCGGGATGAGAGCCCTGCAGCTCGGGCGACGAGTCGGCGCCGGAGCGCTTCCCGGTGGGCGAGAGGTCTCCCGACATGCTTCCGTCCTGGTCCGACATCGTTGGCACGTGCGTACGGTGCCGTCCATCATGCCGAGGCCGGGTCGCCACAACAACCGTGTCCCGGGGGCCGGTTCGGTGGTGATCGCGCACGCTCACCGGGCCACGGCGGCGGCCGAGAGAAGCGTCGCGGCGGCGAGGCTGCCCCAGAGGGCGGCCGGGCCGTGGGGTGCGAGAGCGGTGATGACCGCCGGGGAGGCTGCGAGGCCGAAGCCCGTGGAGAGCTGGAAGCGGGCGAGGGCGCGTCCCAGGACGTACGCCGGGGCGAGGGCGGTGACGAGCGCGGTGGCGCTGCCGGCGTAGACGATCTCGCCGAGCGTGCAGACCACGGACACCGCGGCGACGGCCGGGGCACCCCAGCCGTGCCCCAGCGAGGTGGCCGCGAGGAAGCCGAGGTAGGAGGCGGTGAGCACCACGCCGGCGATGGCCAGCACGGACCGGTGGGGAAAGCGGGACAGCAGAACGGTGACCGGAACCTGCAGAGCGACCACCAACACCGTGTTGGCCACGAATATGGCCGCCGACCACACAGGGGAGGCGTGCAGCTGCGTCACCAGGACCAGGGGGAGCGCGATTTCGGGGACGTTGAGGCAGAAGACGTAGATCACGTTGGCGGCCAGGAGCGTGCGCATCCGGGGTGCGGGCTCGTCGTCCCCGTCCTCGGCCGGCGCGGTCCCCGCCGGATCCGCGTGCACCCGTACCGACCACGCCAGGGCGGCCGCGGCGAGGTAGGCGAGCCCGGTGACGGAGGCCAGCGCCTGCAAGGCCGCGGTGCCGCCCGCCAGGCACGCGGTGGCGAGGAGCGCCCCGACGCCCAGACCGGCGTTGCGCAGGGCGCGGCCCCCGGCGAGGGCGGCGTCGCGTTCGCGGCCGTGGGCGACCGTGGCGACGAGGGCGGCGTGGGCGGCGGGCCAGGCCTGGTTGCCGATGCCGAGGAAGAGCGCGGCGGTGGCGAACAGCCAGGCGTTCCCGGTGGGGGTGACCAGCAGTAGCACCACGCCGACCACCCGGACCAGCATCGACGCGGCAACGACCGCACTGCGCGCTCCCCGGTCCAGCCATCGCCCCACCGCGGGCATGCACCCGAGCCCCGCGACGACGCCGCCCGTCATGGCGGTGCCGGTCACCGGCGCGGACAGCCCGAGCACCGTCACGCCGTAGAGGAGCAGAAAGGGCCGCAGCAGGCCGGTGCCGAGGGCGTCCACGGCGAGGGCGACGGCGTAGCGGGGCCCTCCGGAGGCACGGACGAGGGCGCGGGGACGGATGCCGCTGCCGCTGCCGCTGCTGGTGCCGCTGCTGGTGCTGGTGTTGGTGCTCGCCATGGCGCCAACGGTCGTGCCGGGCCGCCGGACGCGGCACGCCGCTTGACGGACATCGTCAAGCGACCCCGTAAGCCGCCGTCCGACCAGGGATGATGACGGGATGACGCTGCGCATCGACATCACCGGGCTGCCGGCCGAGCGACTGCGGTTCGCCGCGTCCCCGCTGGCCGAACTGACCGCGATGCTGCACGTCCTGGCCGAACCCGCGCACCACCCGCGGCTGGCCGACTGGGCCGGGGACGTCTGGTCCGGGCTGCCGCCGGAGCTGGCCGAACGACTGCGGGAGGCGGAGTTCCTCTGGCGTTCCTCACGGGCCGATTTCCTGGTGCCCGCCCGGCCCCGGCAGACCCTCGCCGAGGAACTGGACGACGTGGACCGCATTGACGACGAGACGTACGTGACCGCGGCGCTCGTCACCACGTGCGGCAGCAACCGGGTTCACTTCGCCGCGCCGTCGCCGCTGGCCGACCCGGCGGCGCGCGAGCGGGCCCTGGACCTGGCGCAGGCCCGCGGCGCGCTCCAGGAGGCGTTCGCGGAACGGCTGCTGGCGGACCCGGCGGCGGTGCGGGCGAGGGTGCGCCAAACCCTCGAAGAGTGTGCCGAGGCGTTCTTCGAAGCCGCCTGGAGGGGCGCCGCCGTCCAATTGGCCACCGACCTACGGCTGAAGAACGACCTCCTGAAACACCAGGGCATCGGGCCGGCGCTCGCCTCGGTCTCCGGCGCGGTGACCCTGGCCCCGGACGGCGACAGCATCCTCGTGGACAAACTCCAGGACAACGCGACGGCGGCTCACGGCACCGGCGTCACTTTCATCCCAAGTGCCTTCGGCCGCCCGCATCTGGTGGCCGTGCACGCGGCGGGCTGGCAGCCGGTGGTCCAGTACCCGGTGGCCGAGCCGACCCCATCGGACCCGGTACCGCTGGAAACGGTCACCCTCCGGCTGGAGGCCCTCGCCCACCCGGTACGACTCCGCCTCCTGCGCACCCTGGCCCGCGGCCCGCACACCCCCGGCGAGCTGGCCGACGCCTGGGACCTCTCCCTCCCGGAGATCTCCCGCCACCTCGCGGTCTTGCGCCGCGCGGGCCTGCTCACCTCCCAGCGGCAGGGCCGCTACGTCCACTACACCCTCAACGTCCGCGAGACGACGGCACTGGGCACGGACTTGCTGGCAGCGGTCCTGCGCTGAGCGGCTGGGGCGGCGGCCCTCACTCCGTGCTGAACAACTCCGCCGGGTTCCTGACGTGCATGGCTCGCTGCGCCCAGGACTCCAACTGATCGAGATCCGTGCAGGACAGAACTCGTTCGCGTACGTCATCGGGCACCGGAAGCTCGCGCCACTCCAGGATGTGCAGGATCATCTCGGCTTTGGCTTCGGCCCGACCCTCCTCTCGGCCTTGCTCCCGCCCCTCCTCACGCACCTGCTCCGCGAGCGGGTGTCGCCTCCACATCTGCTTTGCCTGGGGGTCGGCCAGGCAGGAGTCGACAAACTGCACGAAGCCTGCGGTCCACGGCCGTGTGTCATCGCCGACAGCACCGCAAGGGGTACGTCCTTCTCGGCCTGCCGTTCGTCGGTGATCAACGGGACGCTGTCCGGACCGAGAACCAGGGGCCGTACCGTCATCGAGTGCCAGCCCCGGAAGCCGAACCGGATCGGCTGGGAGGCCCACTTGGCCGTCGTACTGCTCTGCGTGGTGACGATGAGGACGGGCTCGCAGCGGTACTTCTCGTACAGGTAGCTGAGGTAATGCCCGCACCAGCCACAGCCCCCGCCCCTCCTCCGCCCCCGAACAGTCGCGTGAGTTCATCCACAGGCTGACGAAGGAACTGTGAGGTCCCCATGGACAATTGGCGGAAGTCGTCCTACTCGGGCCCCGGCGACGGCAACGAGTGCGTGGAGATAGCCACCACCCCCACCTTCACCGCCTTCCTCGAAGCCCTCAACAAGTCCCGGCACCCCCACTCCTGACGCCGGTCAAGGCGTCGGCGCCACCCCGCCCAGCAGTTCCGTGAGTTCACGTGCCGTCTCGGTCACCCGGCGCCCGATCTCCGGCAGTCGTTCGTGCGTCACCCGGGACGCCGGTCCCGAGATGCTGATCGCCGTCACCACCGCGCCGGCGTGGTTGAACGCCGGTGCCGCCACGCAGCGGATGTCGAGTTCGTTCTCCACGTCGTCGATGGCGTAACCGCGCTCGCGGATGAGCGCGAGGTCGGCGCGCAACTGGTCGGGCGCCGTGATCGTGGCCGGCGTGCGCGCGGGGAGCCCCGCCGCGATCACCCCGTCGAGGATCTCGTCCGCCGCGTGCGCGAGGAACGCCTTGCCCGTCGCCGTGCAGTACGCCGGCTGCCGTCCGCCCACACGCGAGTGCATCCGTACCGCCTGCGGGCTCTCCACCTTGTCGATGTAGACGATCTCCGGCGGGTCGAAGCTGACCAGGTGCACGGCCTCGCGCGCCTCCTGGGCGAGCCGGTGCAGCAGGGGCGACGCCGTGCGGCGGATGTCGAGGCGCTCCAGGTACACCTGGCCGAGCAGCGCGTTCTGCGGGCCGAGCCGGTAGTGGCCGTTCTCCGGGTCCTGGTCGACCAGGCGGGTGTCACGGAGGGGGGCGAGGAGCCGTAGAACCGTGCTCTTGCTCAGCTGGAGGCCGGTCGCGAGGTCCGTCAGGGACGTGCCGTGCGGGTGGCCGTCGTCCTCGGCCAGGTACATCAGGATGCTCAGCGCGCGTCGCAGGGACGACGAGGAGTTACGGCGGGTTTCGGGCGCGTCCGGGGCGTCTGGAGAGGTCACGCCGCGCACCCTACCGTACTGCATTGCAAAACTGAATGTTACATATTGAAATCCGCCGTTGACGACCTCGGGGGTCCGGGCTAACTTCTCGCCAACGCAATGCGAAACGACGTTTTGCATTGCAGGACACGCTTCACCGGACACGCTTCACCTTTTCGGCCCCCGGCCCCCGCCTCCTGGCTCCCGCCTCCCGGCTCCCCTCGCACCCTCCCGGAAGGGAACTCAAGTGATGAGATTTCGTCACGGTACCCGCAATCTGATGGCGATTTGTATCGGTGTGACCGCCGTCGCATCCCTGTCCGCCTGCACCTCCGCCTCCGCCGGCACCTCCGGCTCGTCCTCCGGTCAGACCTCCTCGACGCTTCAGACCGTCATCAAGCGCGGCACCCTCAACGTCGCCAGCTGCCTGACGTTCCCGCCGTTCGGCTCGATGGACAAGAGCAACAAGCCGCAGGGCTTCGACGTCGACGTCGCCACCGCCATGGCCACCGCGCTCGGCGTCAAGGTGCACATCGTCGACACCACCTCCGCCAACCGCATCCCGAACCTCCAGACCAAGAAGGTCGACGCGGTCGTCTGCAACTTCACCACCACCGCCGAGCGCGCGAAGCAGGTCTCCTTCAGCGACCCGTACATCGTCGCGGGCGAGGTGCTGCTGGTGAAGAAGTCCAGCGGCATCGACACCCTCAAGGACCTCACCGGCAAGACGGTCGCCGTCACCAAGGGTTCCACCAACGGCGACGCGGTCAAGGCCGGCAACCCCAAGGCGAAGATCCAGGAGTACGACACCTCGTCCGCCGCCGTCCTCGCGGTCAAGCAGGGCCAGGCCGACGCGATGGTCGAGGACTCCAACTTCCTCAACTACCAGGCCAAGCAGGACCCCTCGCTGAAGGTCACCAAGGACTCCGTCGTACCGCTGGAGTACAACGGCATCGGCGTCCCGCTCGGCGACGCCACCTGGCTCCAGTGGGTCAACACCTGGCTGCGGGAGTTCAACACCTCCGGGCAGGCCGCCGACCTCTACAAGAAGTGGTTCGGCGTCGACCGCCCCTACCCGCTCAACCCGTCCTACTGACGGTCCTGCCGACCGTCCTGCTGACCTTGAACCACTGAGTCCCGGCCGGGCGGCGGAGGAGATCGTCCCCGCCGCCCCGGGAGGAGTCCCATGTTCGTCGACTGGAGCTATGCCCTCCGGGACTGGCCCACCTATCTGGACGCCGCCTGGCTGTCCCTGCGGCTGTCACTGGAAGCCTTCGTACTCGCCTTCACGCTCGGCCTGCTCGGCGCGCTCGCCCGCGGATCCCGCCTCCTCGTGCTGCGCGCACCCGCCGCCGCGTACGTCGAGGTCATCCGCAACACCCCCGTACTGCTGCAGATGTTCGTCGCCTACTTCGCCCTCCCGTCGGCCGGCCTGCGGCTGAGCCCGGTGCAGGCGGGCGTCCTCGCCCTCGGCGTGAACGTCGGCGCCTACCTCACCGAGATCTTCCGCGCCGGCATCCAGGCCGTCCCGCGCGGCCAGCGCGAGGCCGCCCGGGTGCTCGCCCTGAGCCCGGCCCGCACCTTCGCGCACGTCGTACTCCCGCAGGCGCTGCGCAACGTCTACCCGGCCGTCGTCAACCAGCTGGTGCAGATCATCCTCGGCTCGTCCCTGCTCTCCGCCATCTCGGTGCCCGAACTCACCGGCACCGCCATGGTCATCAACTCCCGCACCCTGCTGACCGTCCAGGTCTTCGGCATCGCCGCGATCCTCTACCTGGTCCTCACCAACGCGGTGGTGCTGGTGGCGGGTCTCGTCGGCCGCGTCGCCTTCAAGCCTCCGCTACGGCCCTCCCCGCGCCCCCGCCCGCTGAGCGCCGTACGACGTCTGCTGCCCGCGCGGCCCGCCCCGAAGGAGGCCTGAGATGGACTGGTCCGTCATCTGGTCCAACCGCGAGCTGTACCTCTCCGGGCTGTGGGCCACCGTCCTGCTCTCGCTCGCCGCGATCGCGACCGGCACGCTCCTCGGCCTGGTCGTCGCGGCGATCCGCACCAGCCGCGTCCCGGTGCTGGCCCAGCTCGCCCGCGGCTATCTGGAGGTCTTCCGCGGCACCCCGCTGCTCATCCAGATGCTGTTCATCTACTTCGGCGCCGCCTATCTGACCGGCTTCGGCGTCACCATCTTCGGCGCCGCCCTGTTCGCCCTCACCCTCTACCAGGGCGCCTACATCGCCGAGATCTTCCGGGCCGGCATCGAGGCCGTGCCGCGCGGGCAGTGGGAGGCGGCGCGGGTGCTCGGCCTGAGCCGGGGGCGGACGTTCGTGAGCGTCGTACTGCCGCAGACCCGCGCGATCGTGCTGCCGCCGCTGGTCGGCCAGTACCTCTCCCTGATCAAGGACACGTCCATCGCCGTGGTCATCGGCTACGTCGAACTGGTCCGCCAGGGCCAGGCCGTCATCGACCGCATGGGCGACCCGGCGACCTCGTACGTCGCCGTCGCCGTCCTCTACTTCGTCATCTGCTACCCGCTGTCGCTCCTCGTGCGGCACATGGAGCGAAAGGCCGTCACCGCATGATGATCACCGATCCCGCCGCACAGCAGAAGGCGGTGGCCGCCGCCCGGATCTCCCTCTCCGGCGTGCACAAGCGCTTCGGCGACCTGGAGGTCCTCAAGGGCGTCGACATCGACGTGGAACCGGGCGAGGTCGTCGTCCTCATCGGCGCCAGCGGCTCCGGCAAGTCCACCCTGCTGCGCATCATGTGCGACCTGGAGCGCGCCGACGGCGGCGAGGTCTGGGTGAACGGCGTACCGCTGCACGACCGCAAGCGCGCCCCCGAGATCTTCGGCCATGTCGGCATGGTCTTCCAGCAGTTCAACCTGTTCCCGCACAGGACCGCCCTCGGCAACGTCACCCTCGCCCTGCTCAAGGTGCGCAAGCTGTCGCGCGCGGAGGCCGAGGAGCGCGGCCGGGCGGCCCTCGCCCGGGTCGGCCTCGCCGACAAGGCCGACTCGTATCCCGCCCAGCTCTCCGGCGGCCAGCAGCAGCGCGTCGCCATCGCCCGCGCGCTCGCCATGGACCCCGCGATCATGTTCTTCGACGAGCCGACCTCCGCGCTCGACCCCGAGCTCGTCGGCGAGGTCACCGGCGTCATGCGCTCCCTCGCCGAGGACGGCATGACCATGGTCGTCGTCACGCACGAGATGCGCTTCGCGAAGGACACCGCCGACCGTGTCGTGTTCATGGACGGCGGTGTCGTCCTCGAACAGGGCCCGCCCGAGCAGGTGTTCGGCAACCCGGCCCAGCAGCGGACCCAGCAGTTCCTGCACCGGGTCCTGGACACGTGAGGGGCGCTGACCCGGAGGCCCCCGTCGAAGTGGTGTGCGTCGGCGAGACCATGGCCGTCCTCGCCCCCGCCGACACCGCCCACCCGCTCGCCCTCCAGACGACCCTCGCCCTCTCCGTCGGCGGCGCGGAGTCCAACGTGGCCTGCGCCCTGGTCGCCCTCGGGCGCAGCGCGGCGTGGCTCGGCCGGGTGGGCGCCGATCCGCTCGGCCGGCGCGTCCTTGCCGACCTGGCCGACCGGGGCGTGGACGTCTCCGCCGCGCAGACGGACCCGACACGGCCGACCGGCGTCTACTTCAAGGACCCCGGCCCCGACGGCACCGGCGTCCACTACTACCGGCGCGGCTCGGCCGCCTCCGCCATGGGCCCGGAGCTGGCCGCCGTGCCCCTCCTGCACCGGGCCAGGGTCCTGCATCTCTCTGGCATCACAGCGGCCCTCTCGGGCACCTGCGCCGAACTCCTCACCAACCTCGTCGTCCGCCGGACCGTCCCCGGACCGCTCGTCTCCTTCGACGTCAACCACCGCCCGTCCCTGTGGCGGGACCGCCCGCGGGACGCGGCCCCCGCCCTCCTCCGACTGGCCCGCTCCGCCGACCTGGTGTTCGTCGGACGCGACGAGGCCGAGACCCTGTGGGGCACCCGCACCCCCGCAGCCGTCCACGACCTGCTGGGCCCCGGCCGGACCCTCGTCGTCAAGGACGCCGGGCACGGCGCGACGGCATACGGCGCCGACGGCACCGAGGCCTTCGTCCCCGCCCCGCCCGCCCGGATCGTCGAACGCGTCGGCGCCGGCGACGCCTTCGCCGCCGGCTTCCTGGCCGCCCTCCTCGAAGGCCGCGCCCCCGAGGCTGGCCTGCGTCTGGGCCACCTGGCCGCCGCCGCGGCCCTGGCCACGACCGAGGACATCGCCCCGCTGTGTCAGACCCCACCGGTACCGTCGGATCATGGCTCAACAGTCGGGGAACCCCACGGGTGAAAGGCGGCTGGCCGTCCTGGAAGGCGTACTCGAGCGCATCACGTACGCCAACGAGGAGAACGGCTACACGGTCGCCCGCGTGGACACGGGCAGAGGCGGCGGCGACCTCCTCACCGTCGTCGGCGCGCTGCTCGGCGCCCAGGTGGGGGAGTCCCTGCGGATGGAGGGCCGTTGGGGCTCGCATCCCCAGTACGGCAAGCAGTTCACCGTCGAGAACTACACGACCGTCCTGCCCGCCACCGTCCAGGGCATCCGCCGCTACCTCGGCTCGGGCCTCGTCAAGGGCATCGGCCCCGTCTTCGCCGACCGCATCACCCAGCACTTCGGGCTCGACACCCTCCAGATCATCGAGGAGGAGCCGAAGCGGCTCATCGAGGTCCCCGGCCTCGGCCCCAAGCGCACCAAGAAGATCGCCGACGCCTGGGAGGAACAGAAGGCGATCAAGGAGGTCATGCTCTTCCTCCAGACCGTGGAGGTCTCCACGTCCATCGCGGTCCGCATCTACAAGAAGTACGGCGACGCCTCCATCTCCGTCGTGAAGAACCAGCCCTACCGCCTCGCCGCCGACGTCTGGGGCATCGGCTTCCTCACCGCCGACAAGATCGCCCAGAGCGTGGGCATCCCGCACGACAGCCCGGAGCGCGTGAAGGCCGGCCTCCAGTACGCCCTCTCCCAGGCCACCGACCAGGGCAACTGCTACCTCCCCGAGGAACAGCTCATCGCCGACGCGGTGAAGCTCCTCCAGGTCGACACCGGGCTCGTCATCGAGTGCCTGGCCGAGCTGGCCGTGCCACCCGAGGAGGGCGAGGACCCGGGTGTCGTACGGGAGAAGGTGCCCGGTGAGCACGGGGAACCCGTCACCGCCGTCTACCTCGTCCCCTTCCACCGTGCCGAAGTCGCCCTCGCCTCCCAGCTGTTGCGGCTCCTGCGCACCGAGGAGGACCGGATGCCGGGCTTCCACGACGTGGCCTGGGACAAGGCGCTCGGCTGGCTCAAGGGACGCACCGGCGCCGACCTCGCCCCCGAGCAGGAGGCCGCCGTCCGGCTCGCGCTGACGAAGAAGGTCGCCGTCCTCACCGGCGGCCCCGGCTGCGGCAAGTCCTTCACCGTCCGGTCGATCGTCGAGCTGGCCCGCGCCAAGAAGGCCAGGGTGGTCCTCGCCGCCCCCACCGGCCGCGCCGCCAAGCGGCTCGCCGAGCTCACCGGCGCCGAGGCCTCCACCGTCCACCGGCTGCTGGAGCTGAAGCCCGGCGGCGACGCGGCCTACGACAAGGACCGCCCGCTGGAGGCCGACCTGGTGGTGGTCGACGAGGCGTCCATGCTGGACCTGCTGCTCGCCAACAAGCTGGTGAAGGCCGTACCGCCCGGGGCGCATCTCCTCTTCGTCGGGGACGTCGACCAGCTCCCGAGCGTGGGCGCGGGGGAGGTGCTGCGGGACCTCCTCGCCGACGGCAGTCCCATCCCGGCCGTACGCCTCACGCGCGTGTTCCGGCAGGCCCAGCAGTCCGGCGTCGTGACGAACGCGCACCGGATCAACGCCGGACAGCACCCGGTCACCGACGGCATGAAGGACTTCTTCCTCTTCGTCGAGGACGACACGGAGGAGGCCGGACGGCTCACCGTGGACGTCGCCGCCCGTCGGATTCCGGCCAAATTCGGGCTCGACCCACGGCGGGACGTGCAGGTCCTCGCGCCCATGCACAGAGGCCCCGCGGGCGCCGGCAACCTCAACGGGCTGCTCCAGCAGGCGATTACGCCCGGCCGCCCCGACCTGCCCGAGAAGCGGTTCGGCGGCCGGGTCTTCCGGGTCGGCGACAAGGTCACCCAGATTCGCAACAATTACGAGAAGGGCAAGAACGGTGTCTTCAACGGCACCGTGGGCGTTGTCACCTCGCTCGACCCGGTCGACCAGCGCCTGACGGTGCTGACGGACGAGGACGAGGAGGTTCCGTACGAATTCGACGAGCTGGACGAGCTGGCCCACGCGTACGCGGTGACCATTCACCGTTCGCAGGGGAGTGAGTATCCGGCCGTGGTGATCCCGGTCACCACGAGTGCCTGGATGATGCTCCAGCGCAATCTGCTCTACACCGCGGTGACCCGCGCCAAGCAGCTGGTCGTCCTCGTCGGTTCGCGCAAGGCGATCGGCCAGGCGGTGCGTACGGTGTCGGCGGGACGGCGCTGTACGGCCCTCGACTTCCGGCTCGGCTCGACCCATCTCTCGACTCATCTCGAAAAATGATCGATCAAATGAGTCGTGAAGGTCACAGAGCTCTTCCGGATGGGAAGGACAGGGGGCAGGATGAGCAAGTTGGCGGCACTCAGTGCCGCCGATAGGCCCGATGGTCGACCCCGAGTGCACTCTCCTGAGCCAATTGGGGGATGGTAGAGACAGTCAGGGCAACCTCGAAGATGAGGCACTACGTCGGTGAGGGAAGACGTGAGCGACAACTCTGTAGTACTGCGGTACGGCGACGGCGAGTACACCTACCCGGTGATCGACAGCACCGTCGGCGACAAGGGCTTCGACATCGGGAAGCTCCGCGCCCAGACCGGTCTGGTGACACTGGACAGCGGTTACGGGAACACCGCCGCGTATAAATCCGCCATCACCTACCTCGACGGCGAGGCGGGCATCCTCCGGTACCGCGGCTACCCGATCGAGCAGCTGGCCGAGCGCTCGACGTTCCTGGAGGTCGCCTACCTGCTGATCAACGGCGAGCTGCCGACCGTCGACGAGCTCTCCGTGTTCAAGAACGACATCACGCAGCACACCCTGCTGCACGAGGACGTCAAGAACTTCTACAAGGGCTTCCCGCGCGACGCCCACCCGATGGCCATGCTGTCGTCGGTGGTCTCCGCGCTGTCCACGTTCTACCAGGACAGCCACAACCCCTTCGACGAGAAGCAGCGCAACCTCTCGACGATCCGCCTGCTCGCCAAGCTTCCGACGATCGCCGCGTACGCGTACAAGAAGTCGATCGGCCACCCGTTCGTCTACCCGCGCAACGACCTCGGTTACGTCGAGAACTTCCTGCGGATGACCTTCTCGGTGCCGGCCCAGGAGTACGACCTCGACCCGGTCGTCGTCGCCGCGCTGGACAAGCTCCTCATCCTGCACGCCGACCACGAGCAGAACTGTTCGACGTCGACCGTCCGTCTGGTGGGCTCGTCCCAGGCGAACATGTTCGCGTCGATCTCGGCCGGCATCAACGCGCTGTGGGGTCCGCTGCACGGCGGTGCCAACCAGTCCGTGCTGGAGATGCTGGAGGGCATCCAGACCTCCGGCGGTGACGTCGACTCCTTCATCCGCAAGGTGAAGAACAAGGAGGACGGCGTCCGGCTGATGGGCTTCGGCCACCGGGTCTACAAGAACTTCGACCCGCGCGCGAAGATCATCAAGGCGGCGGCGCACGACGTCCTCTCCGCGCTCGGCAAGTCCGACGAGCTGCTGGACATCGCGCTGAAGCTGGAGGAGCACGCGCTCTCCGACGACTACTTCGTCTCGCGCAGCCTCTACCCGAACGTCGACTTCTACACCGGCCTGATCTACCGCGCCATGGGCTTCCCGACCGAGATGTTCACGGTCCTCTTCGCCCTCGGCCGCCTCCCGGGCTGGATCGCCCAGTGGCACGAAATGATCAAGGAGCCGGGTTCCCGTATCGGCCGCCCGCGCCAGATCTACACGGGCGTGGTGGAGCGGGACTTCATCCCGGTCGAGCAGCGCTGACAAGGGCGCGCTGACACAGACGTAAAGCAGAAGGCGCCCTGGCGCCGGTCCCCCCACGGGCCGACGTCCAGGGCGCCTTCCCATGTCCCGGTGCGGATTCCCCCCACGGGATCCGGCCGGGCGCCTGAGAGGACAGCGCCTGAATCGCTGTCTTCGAACTGCGTGTTTCGAACTACTGGTACTGCTGGTTGAGCAGAACGAGCAAAACTCCTCGTACTACTCCTGTGTGCGGTCTGCCGGGACAACGCACGCTCGGGAGGGCCGCTCAAAGCTTCCCGAAGTACGTGCCCCGGCAACGCAACTCTGAGGAGGTCCCCCAAGACATCCTCAGATGCCAGTTCGCGCCCCCCAAGACGCTCCCTGACATCGTCAACTTAGACCTTCGAACCCCTTCGATGGTTACGTTCACATCACTGTGATCTGCGTCTCTTGCATTTGTCCGTTTGATACGCAAGAGCCCCGATGGGTTGATCGGGACCCAAGCGTAAGGATGATGCGCGAGCCTTGTGAAGAGCTTATGTGAGCCCGGCCCAGGACTCCAGAGGGGCTTTCGCCTCGACTTGGCCATAACCGCCGGTAACTTTCCCGCTGTTCAGCGGAACGTCCGCAATCTGAGACTGTTCGTGACCACGAACACCGACGAGAAGGCCATCGCGGCCCCCGCGATCATCGGATTCAGCAGCCCGGCCGCGGCCAGCGGCAGCGCCGCCACGTTGTATCCGAACGCCCATACGAGGTTGCCCTTGATGGTCGACAGCGTCTTCCGGGACAGCCGGATCGCGTCCGCGGCCACCCGCAGATCCCCGCGCACCAGCGTCAGATCACCGGCCTCGATCGCCGCGTCCGTCCCGGTACCCATCGCGAGCCCCAGATCGGCGGTGGCCAGCGCGGCGGCGTCGTTCACCCCATCACCGACCATGGCGACCACGCGCCCCTCGCCCTGCAGCCGCCGTACGGCGTCCACCTTGTCCTCGGGCAGGACCTCGGCGATCACCTGCTCGATGCCGACCTCGTGCGCGACCGCCTCCGCGACGGCCCGGTTGTCCCCGGTCAGCAGCACCGGCGTGAGCCCCAGCGCGCGCAGCGACCGCACCGCCTCCGCGCTCGTCGGCTTCACGGCGTCCGCGACGGCGACGACACCGCGTGCCACTCCGTCCCAGCCGACCACGACGGCCGTACGGCCTCCCCGCTCGGCCTCGTCCTTGGCGCGGGCCAGCTCCTCGGGCAGCTCCTCGAAGAGCCGCCCGACGGCCACCTCACGGCCCTCCACCCGCCCGCGCACGCCCCGCCCGGGCACGTTCTCGAACTCCTCGACCTCGGGGAGCCTCCCGCCCCGCTCCTCGGCGCCCACGGCGACCGCCCGGGCGACCGGGTGCTCGGAGGCGTGCTCGACGGCGCCCGCGAGCCGCAGCACCTCCTTCTCGTCGGCGCCCTGGGCGACGTACACCTGCTGGAGGGTCATGCGGCCGGTGGTGACCGTTCCGGTCTTGTCGAGTACGACGGTGTCGACGCGGCGCGTGGACTCCAGTACCTCCGGGCCCTTGATGAGGATGCCGAGCTGGGCGCCGCGGCCGGTGCCGACCATCAGGGCGGTCGGCGTGGCCAGGCCCAGCGCGCAGGGGCAGGCGATGATCAGGACCGCGACGGCCGCGGTGAACGCGGACACCGCCTCGCCGGTGACGCCTAGCCACACCCCGAAGGTGCCGAGCGCGATGGCCATGACGACCGGTACGAAGACCGCCGAGATGCGGTCGGCGAGCCGCTGCACCTCCGCCTTGCCGTTCTGCGCGTCCTCGACCAGCTTCGCCATCCGCGCGAGCTGTGTGTCGGCGCCCACGCGCGTGGCCTCGACGACCAGCCGTCCGCCGGCGTTCACGGTCGCGCCGGTGACGGTGGCGCCCACGGTCACGTCCACCGGTACCGACTCGCCGGTCAGCATCGACGCGTCCACCGCGGACGCACCCTCGACGACGGTGCCGTCGGTCGCGATCTTCTCGCCTGGGCGTACGACGAAGCGGTCGCCGACGGCCAACTGGGAGACCGGGACACGGACCTCACGGCCGGCGCGCAGCACGGAGACGTCCTTGGCGCCGAGCTCCATCAGCGCCCTGAGCGCGGCCCCCGAGCGCCGCTTGGCGCGGGCCTCCAGATAGCGGCCGAGCAGGATGAACGCGACGACTCCGGCGGCCACTTCGAGGTAGATCGTGGACGCGCCGTCCATGCGCGAGACGGTGAGCCGGAACTCGTCGTGCATGCCGGTCATGCCCGCGTCGCCGAAGAACAGCGCCCACAGCGACCAGCCGAACGCGGCCAGCGTGCCGACCGAGACCAGCGTGTCCATGGTCGCGGCGCCGTGCCGGGCGTTGGTCCAGGCGGCCTTGTGGAAGGGCAGGGCGCCCCATACGACGACGGGCGCGGCGAGGGTGAGCGCGAGCCACTGCCAGTTGTCGAACTGGAGGGCGGGGATCATCGAGAGCAGGATCACCGGGACCGCGAGCAGCGCGGAGACGGTGAACCGCTCGCGGTAGGCGGCGAGTTCGGGGTCCTCGTCGGGGGCGGCGGGCGTCTCCTCCTGCACCGGCGGAAGCGGCTCCTCGGCCGTGTACCCCGTCTTCACCACGGTGGCGATCAGGTCGGCGACCTGGATGCCCGCGGGGTAGCTGACCTTCGCCTTCTCCGTCGCGAAGTTCACCGTGGCGGTGACGCCGTCCATCCGGTTGAGCTTCTTCTCGACGCGGGCCGCGCAGGAGGCGCAGGTCATTCCGCCGATGAGCAGCTCGACCTCGGACGCGTCGGCTATGGGTGTCTCTGCGGTGGTGGTCATGACCAGGCCTCCTGCGGCGCCGCTCAGACCGTGCCGACGAGCTCGAAGCCCGCCTCGTCCACCGCGGCGCGCACCGCGGCCTCGTCGAGCGGGGCCGCGGAGACGACGGTGACCTCACCGGAGGAGGCGACGGCCTTCACCGAGCTGACACCGGGGATCTCGGAGATCTCACTGGAGACGGAGCCCTCGCAGTGTCCGCAGCTCATCCCGGTCACCTTGTAGACGGTGGTGACGGAACCCTGGGTGTCGGTCTGGGCGGTCATGTCGTTCTCCTCGTCGAGGCATGTGGGGCGTAGGGGACCCGCGGTGGTTTCCCGTATACCCACACTATACCCCTAGGGGGTATTTCTCCAAGAGGGGTCCCGCCGGGCGAGGGACCGCACCCAGCCGATCCCGAGCAGCGACACCAGCACCAGCCCGCCCACCGAGAACAAGGTGAAGAGGTGTTCCTGCTGCTCGGTCGGGCGCGGGATGTACCCCTGGGCGAACAACCGCCGGTCCAGATCCGTTCCGGCCAGCCGCGCCACCAGCCAGATCGCGATGCCGTGCGTCGAGTCCCACAGCGCGTGCAGCAGCGCGACCCCGAGATACGCGCCGAGCACCGGCCCGGCGAAGTGGAAGCGCCCGTTCATCCGGCGGTACGACAGCAGCACGCCACCGGCGATCGCCGTCCACAGGCCGTGCCCGAAGGGGGCGAGCACCCCGCGCAGGATCTCGGTCTCCAGCAGGGCGCGCAGGTCGATGCCCTTGGCGGAGACGGCCGCGTTGAAGGCGTACCCGGCGCTCTCCAGGGCGGCGAAGCCGAAGCCGACGGTCGCGCCGAGCACCAGGCCCGCGCGCATACCCCGGAGCCGTACCTGCCGGCGCAGCACGAACATCAGCGCGCCCAGCTTCACGGCCTCCTCGATCAGGCCGACGCCGACGAACATCCACAAGGAGGGGTGCAGCAGGTAGTACTCCATGACGGAGGCGCCGAGGACGCCGAGCGTGCCGCCGGTGAGGAAGCAGCCGAGGATCACGCTGACCCCGAGATCGCGGCCGTGCCGCTCGAACGCCCAGAGGACGAAGGTGACCGGCACCAGGAAACTGCCGAGCAGGATCAGGGTGGGCAGCAGCGTCGTGTTCCTGGTCGCGTACGTCACGAGCGCGGTCAGTCCCCACAGCGCGAGCCCGCCCCCCAGGGACCGCTTCCACAGCCCGGGGCGGATCTGCGGATACGTCGGCGGCGGCTGCTGAGGGCCGGGGATGCGGGCCTGGGGTGCGCCGGGCGGCGGTGAGTAGGTCACGGCAAATCCCCTCGTACTCGTACAGGGCAGATTTACCGGCACTTTATGGTAGATACCGATCATGTCGCAGTCCGGGACGCTCGTTCTGATCATGTCCATCGCCGTGCTGGCGCCCCTGCTGGCGTACGGAATCGGCCGCTGGCTACCGGTCCCGCTGGTCATCTTCGAGATCCTGCTGGGTGTCCTCGTCGGCCCGGACGTACTGGGCTGGGCGGGCGACGGACAGGTCATCGACACCCTGTCCGACCTCGGTCTGGCGATGCTGATCTTCCTCGCCGGGTACGAGATCGAGTTCGACAAGGTCCGCGGCGACACCCTGAAGCGCTCGCTGGCGGCCTGGGGGATCTCCCTCTCCGTCGCGCTCGGCGTGGCCACGCTGCTGTCCGGCTGGTCCAAGGGCGTCTACGTCGGTACGGCCCTCACCAGCACCGCCCTGGGCACCGTGCTGCCGGTGCTGCGCGACGCGGGCGAACTGCGCTCCCGGTTCGGCTCGGTGATGATGGCGTTCGGCGCGGTGGGGGAGTTCGGCCCGATCATCGCCATGGCCCTGCTGCTCAGCGGACGCTCACCGGGCCGCTCCGCCGCCCTCCTCGCCGCCTTCGCGCTGCTGACCGCCGGTGCGGTGTGGTGGGCGATGCGGCCGCGCCCGCCCTGGTTCTCCCGGGTGATCGCGCGGACGCTGCACAGCAGCGCCCAGTTCGCCGTACGCCTGGTCGTGCTGCTGCTCGCGGCCATGCTCGGCCTCTCCGACGCCCTCGGCCTCGACATTCTGCTCGGCGCCTTCGCGGCCGGGCTGCTCACCCGCCTCGTACTGCACGGGGCGGCGCCGGAGAGCGCGGGCGCGGTCCTGGAGAAGGTCGAGGCGATGGGCTTCGGCTTCCTGGTGCCGCTGTTCTTCGTCGTCACCGGCATCGAGTTCGACCTGGACGCGCTGCTGTCGGGCGGCAGGGCGCTGCTGCTCCTGCCGGTCTTCCTGCTGCTGTTCGTGCTGATCCGCGGCCTTCCGGTGTACGTCCTCGCCCCGCCGGATCTCGTACGACGGGACCGGCGCGCGCTCACCCTCTTCGCGTCGACCGCCCTGCCGCTGGTCGTGGCCATCACCACGATCGGCGTCGACGACGGCATCCTCGCGACCGAGGAGGCGGCGGCGCTGGTCGGCGCGGCGATGGTGTCGGTGCTGGTGTTCCCGTTGGCGGGGCTGCGGCTGCGCGGGGAGCGGACGCCGGCCGAGCGGGCGGTCAGGCAGACCGAGTCGTGGTGACCGCCGGACGGCCGGGGCGGCCGCCGACCAGAGGCTCCAGATAGCGGATCAGTACGTGCTTCAACTCCCGTACGTAGGCGTCGCGTTCGGCGCCCTCGTGGGCCAGCACCAGCTCCAGTCCCGCCTTGTAGACGCCGAGGCAGACCTGTGCGGTGCGGGTGAGGTCGGCCGGGGGAGCGTCGGGGAGGAAGCTGCCGAGCAGGTCCTCGATCCGGGCGAGCAGCGTCGCGTGCAGGGCGTCGTGCTCCTCCGTGATGCGGCCCGGCAGGTCCGGCCCGTGCATCAGCGCGAAGAACACCGGGTGGTCGCAGTTGAAGGCGATGAACCGGTCGACGGCCGCCCCGACCGCCTCCTCCAGCGGGGTCGCGGGGTCGACCGGCGCGAGCGCCTCCCCGTACGTCTCCCGCATCTCGTGCATCAGCCGCTCGCCCAGCTCGATCGCGATCGCTTCCTTGTTCGGGAAGAACTGGTAGAGCGTGCCCGGTGAGACGCCGGCCTCGCGGGCGATCGCGTTGGTGCTGGCGGCCGTGTAGCCGGTGGTGCAGAAGACGTTCGCGGCCGCTTCGAGCAGCTGGGCGATACGGCGCTCGCCGCGGGCCTGGCGGCGGCGCGGCTGTTCCTTCTGCTCGTTCTCGGACACGCGTTATCCCCAGCTCTCCGAACGTCATTGACAAACACGAGTGGTCGCTCGCATTCTGGATCCAGGCGAAACGCGAGCGCTCTCTCGTATTTGCATCTTCATGGTGCCACGAAGAAGGGGACACCGCCCGATGACCGAAGTCAACAAGCCGCCGAGGCCCGGCGGCTGGACCCGCTTCGTGACGGCCCGCCCGCGGCTGTCCCTGCTCCTCGCCCTCCTGATCACGGCACTCGCAGTACTGGCCGGCAGCGGGGTCGCCGACCGGCTCGGAAGCGGCGGCTGGGAGGACCCGGCGGCGCAGTCGACGTACGCGACCAAGGCCCTGGAGCGCGAGTTCCCGGCCTCCCAGCCGAACCTGCTGCTCCTGGTGGACTCGGGCAGCGCGTCGGTCGACGCTCCCGCGGTGGCGGCCGAGGCGGAGCGCCTGACCGCCCAACTGACCGGCGAGAAAGGCGTCATAGGCGTCGGCTCCTACTGGCAGACCAAGTCGCCCGAGCTGCGGGCGAAGGACGGCCACGAGGCACTGATCGCCGCGCACATCTCGGGCGACGAGAAGGCGGCGGCCGACACCCTGGACCGCATCGCCCCCCGCTACCGGGGCACGCACGGCCCGGTGGAGGTCGAGGTCGGCGGCATGGTCGCGGTCCGCCACGACATGCAGACGATCATCAAGGAGGACCTGGCCCGCGCCGAGATGATCGCCCTGCCGGTCACCCTCGTGCTCCTCGTGATGGTCTTCGGCTCGGCGATCGCGGCCCTGCTTCCGCTGGGCATCGGCATCGTCGCGATCCTCGGCACGAACGCGGTCCTGCGCGGCCTCACCGAGTTCACGGACGTCTCGGTCTTCGCCCTGAACCTGACCACGGCCCTGGGCCTGGGCCTGGCCATCGACTACGCACTCTTCATAGTCCGCCGCTTCCGGGAGGAACTATCCACAGGCGCCGACCCGTTGACGGCGGTCGGCACCACCCTCCGCACGGCAGGCCGCACGGTCCTCTTCTCGGCCCTCACGGTCGCGGTCTCCCTGGCGGCGATGCTGCTGTTCCCGCAGTACTTCCTGCGCTCCTTCGCCTACGCCGGCATGGCGGTCGTCCTGCTGGCAGCCGCGGCGGCCCTGATCCTCCTCCCCGCCGCCCTGGTCCTCCTGGGCCACCGGGTCAACTCCCTGGACCTGCGCCGCCTGTTCCGCCGCGGCCGCGCACCGAGGGCCTCCGGCGAGGAGGGCACGGCCTGGGCGCGCATGGCCACGCTGGTGATGCGCAGGGCCCCCTTCTTCGCGGTGGCGACGACGACGGTCCTGATCGTCCTGGGCCTGCCCTTCCTGGGCGTGAAGTTCGGCACGGCGGACGACCGCCAACTGCCCTCCACAGCCCAGTCGCACATCGTCCAGCAGCACATCCGCGACGGCTTCCCGGGCAACCCGGGCGGCGGCCTGGAGGTCCTCACGGAGGGCAGGGCGACCCAGGAGCAGTACACGACGTACAAGAGCCAACTGGCCTCCCTCCCCGGAGTCCTGAGGGTCGACGGCCCGTTGGTGAAGGGAGACGCGGCCTACTTCACGGTCCTCCCCAAGGGCGAGGCGGTGGACGACACGGCCCAGCGCCTGGTCGGCGAAGTGCGTGCGACGAAGGCCCCCTTCGACACCAAGGTGACGGGCACGGCGGCGGTCCTGGTCGACTCCAAGCACGCGATAGCGGACCGCCTCCCGTGGGCGGCGGCCTTCATAGCGATCGTCACCCTGATCCTGGTCTTCCTCCTGACGGGCAGCGTCCTGATCCCGGTCCAGGCGGTGGTCCTGAACGCCCTCAGCCTGACGGCGATGTTCGGCGCGGTGGTCTGGGTCTTCCAGGACGGCCACCTGTCGTCCCTCCTCGGCTTCACCAGCCCCGGCTCGATAGAAACAACGCTCCCGGTCCTGATGTTCTGCGTCGCCTTCGGCCTCTCCATGGACTACGGCGTCTTCCTGCTCTCCCGCATCAAGGAGGAGTACGACGAAACAGGCGACCACAACGAGGCGGTCCGCCACGGCCTGCAACGCACCGGAGGCCTGATCACGGCGGCGGCGGTGATCCTGGCGGTGGTGATGGTGGCGATAGGCACGTCCCGCGTGACGAACACGAAGATGCTGGGCCTGGGCATAGCCCTGGCGGTCCTGATGGACGCGATGATCGTACGGAGCCTGCTGGTACCGGCGGTGATGAGGCTGACGGGAAGGGCGACTTGGTGGGCACCGGCCCCGCTGCGAAGGTTCCACGAACGGTTCGGTCTGAGCGAGGGCCAGGGGCAGCGCCCCGATAGGGGCGCGGGGCTGAATCGATTTGCGGCTCCGCCGCGGGGCGCGACCAGCCACAATGCACCCGCAGACCGAAACGGCGATGGGACGGCAGATGAGAGCGGTGCTCTTCGAACAGTACGGCGAACCCGCGAACGTACGTGAAGTGAACGACCCCCACCCCGCCCCCCACGGCGTAGTCGTCCGCGTAGAAGCCACCGGCCTCTGCAGAAGCGACTGGCACGGCTGGCAGGGCCACGACCCGGACATCACCCTCCCCCACGTCCCCGGCCACGAACTGGCCGGCACAGTGGAATCAGTCGGCCCCCGCGTAAGCAACTGGCACCCGGGAGACCGAGTAACCGCCCCCTTCGTCTGCGCCTGCGGCACCTGCCCCACCTGCGCCGCAGGCAACCACCAGATCTGCGAACACCAGACCCAACCCGGCTTCACCCACTGGGGCTCCTTCGCCCAGTACGTGGCGTTGGACCACGCGGACGTGAACCTGGTAGCCGTACCCGAGGAGCTGTCGTTCGCCACAGCGGCAGCGCTCGGCTGCCGTTTCGCCACGGCGTTCCGCGCAGTCGTCCAGCAGGGCAGGGTCGCCGCAGGCGAGTGGGTGGCGGTGCACGGCTGCGGCGGCGTAGGCCTCTCCGCGGTCATGATCGCCGCAGCGTCCGGCGCGAGGGTGGTCGCGGTCGACGTATCACCGCAGGCCCTGGACCTGGCGAGAAAGTTCGGCGCGACGGAGTGCGTGGACGCGCAGCGCACGCCGGACACAGCCGCCGCGGTCCTCGAACTGACCGGCGGAGGAGCCCACTTGTCGCTCGACGCCCTCGGCTCACCCGTCACCTGCGCCGCGTCCGTGAACGGCCTGCGCCGCAGGGGCCGGCACGTCCAGGTCGGCCTGCTCCCGTCGGCGGACGGCACGACCCCCGTCCCCATGGCCCGGGCGATCGCCCTGGAGCTGGAGATACTCGGCAGCCACGGGATGGCGGCGCACACCTACCCGGCGATGCTGGAGCTGGTACGGGCGGGCGTACTGCGACCGGACCTGCTGGTCACCTCCACCATCACCCTGGACGCGACCCCAGCAGCCCTGGCCGCGATGGGCACGGCACCCGGAGCGGGGGTGACGGTCATCGAACCCTGGACCTGAGCCCGACCAACAGCCCTCCCTCTCCTCAGCCCTCTCTCCTCAGCCCTCTCTGCGCCCGCGGTTGCCGGGCCGGGACGCCACCCATTTCCGTACGGTGTCGGCGTACCAGAACGGCTTGCCGCCCTCGACGTGGTCGGGCGGGGGCAGCAGCCCGTGTTTGCGGTAGGACCGCACGGTGTCCGGCTGGACACTGATGTGCGCCGCGATCTCCTTGTACGACCACAGCCGTCGGTCGGTCATGAGGTGCACCTCCCTGCGCGCACCGCGGGGTCGGCCGGGGGCGGCCGTCGGGGGAGCCGGGCGCTGCGCTGGCGATCACAAAGCCTGTGCTCCGTGAACGACGCGGCGTGAAGGCGGGTCAGGGCCTGTGCGCGGGGTGTGACGCAGGGCCCGCGTACATGCGACATGTGTGACACGGAGGGGGCGTTTGTGACACGAGTGCTGCAAGGGCGTACGCGGGCTCAAAGGCGCGGCGCGTTGACATTCGCGGCGAAAAGGGTCGGCGAGGTGGGCCGGACCCGCTGCGCCGGACCCGGCCCACCGGCTCCCCCGCCCCCGTCGGCTGTGCCATGGCCCTGGGAGACCGCTGTCCGGGGATCAACCTGCCGGACGACGATCAGGGTGCACGGACCGGACCCGGCCGGTCTTGGAGAAAACCGCACTGCGCGCGGACGTCAGCAACAGGCTCGTGGCCTCGCCGGTGATCCGGTCGGCGGCCGGCACCCCGGGCTGCGAGACCGGCGCGACACCCCGGGCCATGGTGAACTCGCGCGGGGTGCACCCGGTCATGACCCGGAACTCGCCGCTGAGATGGGCCTGGTCGTAGAACCCGCACATGGCCGCGGTCTCCGCCTGCCCGTGCCCTTCGGCCAGCAGCCGCCGTGCCCGCTGCAACCGCAGTACCCGGGCCGCGACCTTCGGCCCGAGCCCGATCTGCTCCCGGAACCGGTTCTCCAACTGCCGTACGCTCCAGCCCACTTCGTCGGCGAGCGACCGTACCGGCACGGCACCCCAGGTCCGCACGAGCTCGGACCAGGCCGCCACGACCCGCGCCGAACTGGGGGTCCCGGCCCCGGCCCACCGCACCAACACGTCGTCGAGCAGCCCGAACCGCAGCTCCCAGGTCGGCAAGGAGGCGAGCGCGGCGGAGAGTTCGCGGACGCTGCTGTTCCGCCGGGCCCCCAGCACATGCGGCAGATCGTCGGGATCGAGGGTCCGGTCGATGACCTCGTACAAGGGCGTCCCGAAGAGCGTGAACGCGGCCCAGGGCGTCATCAACACCTCGATCCCCGACAACCGCCCGCAGTGCTCACCAAGGGCAGGCGTGGTCGTGGGCCCGGCAAACACAGACACGAGCGTCGCAGGCGCCCGCCCCATCCGCGTGATGGTCACCGGCTCCTCGAACCCCAGCAACAGGGTGGCGGCCCCGATGGGCGCCTCCAGCCGCCGCCGAGGCCGATCAAGGGCAAGCCGCAGCCCGCGATAACTCAGAACCCCGGGCAACAACCGAGGATCGGGCCGCGCCAGCACGGTCTCCCAAGACCCCCAGGCCCCTTGTCCCGACCTGCGTCGCACAGCATCCGACATGCACTCATGGTCTTACGCGGCCTGCAGCATGCCTAGGGGCGCGGGGCTGTATCGATATGCGGCTCCGCCGCGTGGGCGCGACCAGCCACAACGAACCCGCAGCCGCAGTCACACAGATCCCGGCAGATCATTAGGCGACCACTACGCCCCGCACGACCGAAGAAACGCCCGAGTCCGCTGCGCAATCGGCAACGGCTTGTCCGGTGCACACGGATACATGTCCTGCTCCACAATCGCGAACAGATCCACATCCAGCTTCTGCGCAGCCTCAAGCACGGGCCCCAACGCAGGCACACCACCAGGCGGCTCACACATCACACCCTGCGCAACAGCCGGCCCGAACGGCGTCCCCTTGGCCCGTACGTCCGCCAGGATCTCCGGATCCACCTGCTTCAGATGCAGATACCCGATCCGCGACCCGTACGTCTCGATCAGCTTCACGCTGTCGCCCCCGCAGTACGCGTAGTGCCCCGTGTCCAGACACAGCGACACCAGCGAGGAATCCGTCCCGTCCAGGAACCGGACGACGTTCTCCTCACTGTCGATGTGCGTGTCCGCATGCGGATGCACGACGATCCGCAGCCCGTACTCCTCCCGCACCCGCTGCCCGAGCCGCTCGGTCAGAGAGGTGAGATTCCGCCACTGCTCCGGCGTCAGCGTGTCCGGCTCCAGCACCTCACCCGTCTTGTCGTCCCGCCAGAACGACGGAATGACGACGAGGTGAGAAGCCCCCATGGCCTGCGCAAGAACCGCGTTGTCGGCGACATGCGCCCACGTCTTGTCCCACACGCCCTCACCGTGATGCAGCCCGGTGAAGACAGTGCCGGCCGACACCTTCAGGCCCCGTCGGCCCACTTCCTCCGTCAGCACCGCAGGATCCGTCGGCAGATACCCGTAAGGGCCAAGCTCGATCCACTCGTACCCGGATCCGGCCACCTCGTCGAGGAACCGCTGCCAGGGCACCTGCTGAGGGTCGTCGGGGAACCACACACCCCACGAGTCGGGAGCCGACCCGATCCGGATGCGGGACAGTGAGGACTGGGGCGCGGGTGCGTTCATGGCGGCCAGCCTCCGCGGCAGCGGTAAGCGCTGTCAAGGTCTCGTCCGAATGTCTGGACAAAACATTGACAGGGCTCGGGGCGCGGGACTACAAACGCGGAGGAGAGCCGTGACGAAGGGAAGCCGATGGCGTACGACCTGATCACCATGGGACGGATCGGGGTGGACCTGTATCCACTCCAGACCGGCGTCCCATTGCCGCAGGTGACGAGCTTCGGCAAGTTCCTCGGCGGCTCGGCCAGCAACGTCGCGGTGGCCGCGGCCCGCCTCGGCCGCCGTACCGCGGTCATCACCCGCACCGGCGACGACCCCTTCGGCACCTATCTGCACGAGGCCCTCCAGGGCTTCGGCGTCGACGACCGCTGGGTCACCCCGGTCCCGGGCCTGCCCACCCCGGTCACCTTCTGCGAGATCTTCCCGCCGGACGACTTCCCGCTGTACTTCTACCGGCTGCCCAAGGCCCCCGACCTGGAGATCGACGCCCACGAGCTGGACCTCGACGCCGTCCGGGACGCCCGTATCTTCTGGGTCACCGGGACCGGCCTGAGCGAGGAGCCCAGCCGCACGGCGACGCTCGCGGCCCTCGCCCACCGCGCCAAGGCCGGTACGACGGTCTTCGACCTCGACTGGCGCCCCATGTTCTGGAAGGACCCGGATTCGGCCCGCCCCTTCTACGCCGAGGCCCTGCGCCACACCACCGTCGCCGTCGGCAACCTCGACGAGGTCGAGGTCGCGACCGGCGTCCGTGAACCGCAGGCCGCCGCGCAGGCGCTCCTTGACGCCGGTGTCGAACTCGCGGTCGTCAAGCAGGGCCCCAAGGGCGTCCTCGCCGTCAACAGCAAGGGCGAGTCGGCCGAGGTGCCACCCCTTCCGGTGAACGTCCTCAACGGCCTCGGCGCCGGCGACGCCTTCGGCGGCTCCCTCTGCAACGGCCTCCTGGAGGGCTGGGACCTGGAGACGATCATGCGACACGCCAACGCGGCCGGCGCGATCGTCGCCTCCCGCCTGGAGTGCTCTTCCGCGATGCCCACGCCGGACGAGATCGAAGGCGCCCTCAAGGCCGGAGCGGTGCTGTGAGGGCGGGCCGGGTCCACGGGGCCGCGGACGACGAGACGGGCGGCACGGGCTGCCTGGGCATGACCGTGACGCCCCGGACGCCGAAGAGCGTGGACGTGGGCGAGCTGGTGCGGCTGCGCGCCCAGCGGCCCGAGGCGATCGCCGAGGCCGCCGCCCGCCGCACCCGCAGGCCCCTCCTCGGCGACTCCGGGCGGCTGATGATCGTCGCCGCCGACCACCCCGCCCGCGGCGCGCTCGGCGTCGGCGACCGCAAGTTCGCCATGGCCAACCGCGCCGACCTGCTCGAACGGCTCTGCCTGGCCCTGTCCCGCCCCGGCGTCGACGGCGTCCTCGCGACCGCCGACATCCTCGACGACCTGCTGCTGCTCGGCGCCCTCGACGGCAAGGTCGTCATGGGCTCCATGAACCGCGGCGGCCTCCAGGGCGCCAGCTTCGAACTCGACGACCGCTTCACCGGCCACCGCGCCGAGGACATCGAGCGGCTCGGCTTCGACGCGGGCAAGCTGCTCCTGCGCATCGACTACGACGACCCGGGCTCCCTCACCACCCTGGAGTCCACCGCCCGCGCCATCGACGACATGGCCGCGCGCGGACTCCCCCTGTTCGTCGAGCCGTTCATCAGCCGCCGCACCGACGAGGGCAAGCTCAAGAACGACCTCTCCGCCGAGGCGGTCACCAAGTCCATCGCCATCGCCAGCGGGTTGGGCGGCACCTCCGCCTACACCTGGCTGAAGCTCCCCGTCACCGAGAATCCCGACGACATGGCCGAGGTCATGGAGACGTCCACGCTGCCCGCCGTGCTGCTCGGCGGCGAGGTCGGCGACGACCAGGACGGCGCGTACGAGAAGTGGCGCGGCGCCCTCCAACTCCCCACCGTGCGCGGCCTGGTGGTCGGACGTTCGCTGCTGTACCCGGCGGACGGCGATGTGACCGCCGCCGTGGACACCGCCGTAGGACTGCTGTGAGGGCCGCATGAGCAGTACGGAGCTGTACATTCCGCGAGGCACCACCGCCGGCGCGAACTACGTGCTCGACATCGACCCCAAGCGGGCCGGCTGGGAGTACTGCAGTCTGCGGATCGTCGAGCTGGCGCCGGACGGCACCCACACCTTCACCACCGGTGACAGTGAGTGGATCGTGCTTCCGCTGGAAGGCGGATGTACCGTGCGAATGGCGGATGAACGGTTCCAACTCCTGGGCAGGGAAAGCGTGTTCGCGTCGGCCACCGACTTCGCGTACGCACCCCGGGACGCCCAGGTCCAGATCGCCTCCGGCGCGGGAGGCCGCTTCGCCCTGGCAGGAGCGAAGTGCGAGCGACGACTCCCCGCCCGCTACGGCCCCGCGCCGGAGGTCCCCGTCGAAGAGCGCGGCAGCGGCACCCAGTTGCGGCACGTCCGCAACTTCGCCTCCGCCGACGCCTTCGACTGCGACAAGCTCATCGCCGTCGAGGTCGTCACGCCCGGCGGCAACTGGTCCTCGTACCCGCCGCACAAGCACGACGAGCACCGGCCGGGCGTGGAAGCCGAGTTGGAGGAGATCTACTACTTCGAGGTCGACGGCCCGAACGGTTTCGGCTATCAGCGCGTATCTCCCTCCCGTGAGGGCGGATCCGACGTCCTCGCCGAGGTCCGCTCCGGCGACGCCGTCCTCGTCCCCGACGGATGGCACGGCCCGTCCATCGCCCAGCCCGGCCACGACATGTACTACCTGAACGTCATGGCGGGACCGGGTGAGACGCGGGAGTGGCGGATCTGCTTCCACCCGGACCACACGGAGGGTTACCGATGACGACCTCGACGACGAGGCTCACGGTCGCGCAGGCGCTCGTCCGCTTCCTGTCCGCGCAGTACACCGAACGCGACGGCGTACGGCGGCGGTTGATCGGCGCCACCTGGGGCATCTTCGGCCACGGCAACGTCGCCGGGATCGGCCAGGCGCTCATCGAGTACGCGGACGACATGCCGTACCACCAGGGCCGCAACGAACAGTCCATGGTCCACGCCGCGGTCGGCTACGCGCGTCAGTCGGGCCGCCTCTCCACCCACGCGGTGACGACCTCGATCGGCCCCGGCGCCACGAACCTCGTGACCGGCGCCGCCCTCGCCACCATCAACCACCTCCCGGTCCTGCTCCTCCCCGGCGACGTCTTCGCCACCCGCCCCGCCGACCCGGTCCTCCAGCAGCTCGAAGTCCCGTACGCCGGCGATGTGTCGGTCAACGACAGCCTGCGCCCGGTGTCCAGGTACTTCGACCGCATCAACCGCCCCGAGCAGCTGATCCCTTCGGCCCTCCAGGCCATGCGGGTGCTGACCGACCCGGTCGAGACGGGCGCCGTAACCCTGGCCCTTCCGCAGGACGTTCAGGCCGAGGCCCACGACTGGCCGGACGAGTTCTTCGCCGAGCGCACCTGGGTGGTACGACGTCCCGGTGCCGATCCGACCGAACTCGCCGAGGCCGTGCGGGCGATCAGGTCGGCCCGCCGGCCGCTCGTCGTCGCGGGCGGCGGCGTGCACCACAGCCGGGCCGAGGAAGCGCTCGCCGAGTTCGCGGAGACCACCGGCATACCGGTCGCCTCCACCCAGGCCGGCAAGGGCTCCCTGCGCCACGACCACCCCCAGGACGTCGGCGGGATCGGTCACACCGGCACCGCGACCGCGAACGAACTCGCCCGCACCGCCGACCTGGTGATCGGCGTCGGCACCCGCTACACCGACTTCACGACCGCCTCCGGCACCCTCTTCAGCGCCGACGGCGTCCGCTTCCTCAACCTCAACATCGCGCCTTTCGACGGACACAAGCTGGCCGGCCTGCCGCTGATCGCGGACGCGCGCAGCGGCCTCGCCGAGCTGACGCAGGCGCTGGAGATCCACGAGCACCGGGTCGGCGCCTCCTACGTCTCCGAGTACACCGAGGACAAGGAGCGCTGGGAGCAGCGCGTCGACGCCTGCTTCGAGGCCGACGAGCCGGACGTACGCCCGACCCAGCCGCAGGTGCTGGGCGCGCTGGACGCCCTGGTCGACGAGTCGGACATCGTCATCAACGCGGCCGGCTCCCTCCCCGGCGACCTGCACAAACTGTGGCGGGCGCGCTCGCGGGACCAGTACCACCTGGAGTACGGCTACTCCTGCATGGGCTACGAGATCCCGGCCGCGATCGGCGTGAAGCTGGCCGCCCCCGACCGGAACGTCTGGGCGCTGGTCGGCGACGGCACGTATCTGATGATGCCGACGGAGATCGTGACGGCCGTGCAGGAGGGCGTGGCGATCAAGGTCCTGCTGATCCAGAACCACGGGTACGCGTCCATCGGCGGCCTGTCCGAGTCGGTCGGCGGCGAGCGCTTCGGCACCGCCTACCGCTACCAGTCGGACGACGGCACGTACACCGGCCGTCCGCTGCCCGTGGATCTCGCCGCCAACGCGGCCAGCCTGGGCATGCGCGTGCTGCGCGCGAAGACCGTGTCGGACCTGCGCGAGGCGCTCGCAGAGGCCCGCGCGGCCGACACTCCCACATGTGTCTACGTCGAGACCGAAACCGCAGACACAGTGTCGGGCGCGCCTCCGGCGCAGGCCTGGTGGGATGTACCTGTGGCCGAGACCGCGACCCGACCGTCGGCGGTCAAGGCACGAGAGCTGTACGAACGGCACGTCTCTACCCGACGCCGCCATCTGTAAAAGGAGTAACTGGGCATGACGAAGATCGTCAACCACTGGATCGGCGGCAAGACCGTCGAAGGCGCGTCGGGGAACTACGGGCCGGTCACCGACCCGGCGACCGGCGCGGTCACCACCAAGGTCGCGTTCGCGACGGTCGACGAGGTGGACGCGGCTGTGGCCGCGGCCAAGGACGCGTTCGCGACCTGGGGCACCTCGTCCCTGGCCAAGCGGACCTCGATCCTCTTCAAGTTCCGGGCGCTGCTTGAGGCGAACCGGGACGCGATCGCCGAGCTGATCACCGCCGAGCACGGCAAGGTGCACTCCGACGCGCTGGGCGAGGTCGCGCGCGGCCTGGAGATCGTGGACCTGGCCTGCGGGATCACCGTGCAGCTGAAGGGCGAGCTGTCCACCGAGGTGGCCAGCCGCGTGGACGTCTCGTCCATCCGCCAGCCGCTGGGTGTGGTCGCGGGCATCACGCCGTTCAACTTCCCGGCGATGGTCCCGATGTGGATGTTCCCGATCGCCATCGCGACCGGCAACACCTTCGTCCTCAAGCCGTCCGAGAAGGACCCGTCGGCCTCCATCAAGCTCGCCGAGCTGCTCGCCGAGGCCGGTCTGCCGGACGGCGTCTTCAACGTCGTACACGGTGACAAGGTGGCCGTCGACCGCCTCCTGGAGCACCCGGACGTCAAGGCCGTCTCCTTCGTCGGCTCGACCCCGATCGCCCGCTACATCCACACCACCGCCTCCGCGAACCACAAGCGCGTCCAGGCCCTGGGCGGCGCCAAGAACCACATGCTGGTCCTGCCGGACGCCGACCTGGACGCCGCCGCCGACGCGGCCGTATCGGCCGCCTATGGCTCGGCGGGCGAGCGCTGCATGGCCATCTCCGCGGTCGTCGCGGTCGGCTCCATCGGCGACCAGCTGGTGGACAAGATCCGCGAGCGCGCCGAGAAGATCAAGATCGGCCCCGGCAACGACCCGACCTCCGAGATGGGCCCGCTCATCACGAAGGTCCACCGCGACAAGGTCGCCTCCTACGTGGAGGGCGCGGCGGCCGAGGGCGCCGAGGTGGTCCTGGACGGCACCGGCTACACGGTGGAGGGCTTCGAGGACGGCCACTGGATCGGCATCTCGCTGCTCGACAAGGTGCCGACGTCGGCCAAGGCCTACCAGGACGAGATCTTCGGCCCGGTGCTGTGCGTGCTCCGCGTGGACACGTACGAGGAGGGCGTGGCGCTGATCAACGGCTCCCCGTTCGGCAACGGCACCGCGATCTTCACCCGGGACGGCGGCGCGGCCCGCCGCTTCCAGCTGGAGATCGAGGCCGGCATGGTCGGCGTGAACGTGCCGATCCCGGTCCCGGTCGGCTACCACTCCTTCGGTGGCTGGAAGGACTCCCTCTTCGGCGACCACCACATCTACGGCAACGACGGCACGCACTTCTACACCCGCGGCAAGGTCGTCACCACCCGCTGGCCCGACCCCGCCGACGCCCCCACCGGCGTCGACCTCGGGTTCCCGCGCAACCACTGAGGGTGACCTGAAAAACCCCTCGGGGCCGTCCGTATTCCGGACGGCCCCATTTTTTTGTGCCCGCCCGCTACGGTTCCCGCACGCCCGAAAGGTGCCCGGTATGGGGCCTTGACGCGACGTTAACGCGTGCCGAGGCAGTCTTGAACCACGAATTCCGTAGGTAAACAGCCATTGACGCGTCGGTTTTCGTCGGGGTTCCATGCTCCCGCCGGGAGCGGACGAAGAGAACGAGAAACGCGATCCGCCGGAGGCGATAGCGCTCCCGAACCCACCCTCAGTCACACCAGTCGATCGGAATCCGCCGCATGACCGACACGCTCCGTCCTGCCGACACCGCCGTCGCGGACGCCGCGCCCGACAGCCCCAAGACGCTCAAGCGCTCCATCGGGGTGGTCGGCGGCACTCTCCTCACGCTCTCCTGTGTCACCCCGGCCTCCACGCTCTTCGTGGTCGTCCCGGACCTGTTCGGCTCGCTCGGCACCGCCACCGCCCTGACGATCGCCATCGGCTCCCTCCTCTGCATCGCCGTGGCGTTCTGCTACTCGGAGCTGGGCACCCTCATCCCCAGCGCGGGCGGCGAGTACGCGATGGTCTCGACGATGGCCGGACGGCTCGCGGGCTGGCTGGTCTTCGTCCTCTCCCTCCTGGTCGTCATGATCGTCCCGCCGGTGATCGCCATGGGCACGGCGGACTACCTCGCCCCGGTCGTGCACCTCGACCCGTCGGTCGCGGGCGCCGGGGTGATGATCCTGGCGACCCTCGCGGGCCTGCTCGACCTGCGCGCCAACGCCTGGATCACCGGCATCTTCCTGGTCCTGGAGGTCGTCGCGGCGGGCGTGGTGGCCGTCCTGGGCTTCGCCCACAGCGAGCGCGGCCTCGGCAGCCTCACCTCGATGCAGGTGGCGGGCGCCGACGGCCACACGGACACCGTCACCGCCATGCTGGTCGTCTCCGGCCTCGCGATCGCCCTCTTCGTCACCCAGGGCTTCTCGACCGCGGTCTACCTCTCCGAGGAGCTGGAGCACCCGCGCCGCAACGTCGCCCGCACGGTCCTGGCCACCCTCGCGATCTCCACGGTGATCATCCTGGTCCCGGTGGTCGCCATCACCATGGGCGCCTCGGACCTGTCCGCCCTCACCGGCGGCGACATCAGCTCCATGGTCACCGCCTGGTCCAACTCCGCGGTCGGCACCTTCGTCAGCCTCTGCGTGGCCCTCGCGATCATCAACGCGGGCATCGTCATGGTCATCCAGAACTCCCGCGTCCTGTTCGCCTCGGCCCGCGACAAGGCCTGGCCGCAGCCGGTCAACGACGTCTTCTCGAAGCTCGGCCGCTTCGGCTCCCCCTGGGTCGCCACCCTCGCGGTGGGCATCCCCGGCGCCCTGCTCTGCTTCGTGAACCTGGACACCCTGTACGGCGTCACGGGCGTCTCGGTGACGGGCATGTACCTCCTGGTCGCGGTGGCCGCCCTGCTCTCCCGCCGGGGCCACCACAAGCACACCCCGGCCTGGCGCATGCCCCTGTGGCCCGCGATGCCGGTCCTCCTGATCGCGGTCCTGGCGTACATCCTCAGCCAGCAGGAGACGACCTACCTCCTGTGGACGGGCGGCATCACAGCGGTCGCGACCCTGTACTGGGCGCTGTACCTCCGCCCGCGAAGGGAAACCCGCTGGCTCGTCTCGATCCCGGAAGACCAGCTCACCTAAGGGGCGCGGGGCTGTATCGATTTGCGGCTCCGCCGCGCGGGCGCGATCAACCACGACGATCCCGCAGTCGGCGACCATCGGCACGCCCCGAGCTCGTAGCCGTACACCAACCGCGGTACTGGGAGGCAAACCCGTACTCCCGGGGGAGGGCGCCCCGTTCACCCCGCAGTCTCCTCCGGCTGTCAGAGACACCCCGTACCGTTGATGCATGGATCTTCGACTGCCCGGTCTGCGAGGGCTGCTGCGGAGGCCCCGGAGGCTGCTGGCCGCCGGGGCCGCCGTCGTCGTACTCGCCGGCGCCGGCACTTGGACGGCGGTCGCCTCGGACGACAAGGCCCCCGTGCACCGCACCGACCGCGTCATGGCGATCGACGGTGTCCACATCGACACCTCGTACTTCACGTCGTCCGGGACCAGCGGGCGCAGGCCCGCCGTCCTCCTCGCGCACGGCTTCGGCGGCAGCAAGGACGACGTCCGTGCGCAGGCCGAGGACCTGGCCAGAGACGGATACGCCGTCCTCACCTGGTCCGCCCGCGGCTTCGGCCGCTCCACCGGGAAGATCGGCCTGAACGACCCGAAGGGCGAGGTCGCCGACGTCTCCAAGCTCATCGACTGGCTGGCCGAGCAGCCCCAGGTCCAGCTCGACAAGCCCGGCGACCCGCGCGTGGGCGTCGCCGGCGCCTCGTACGGCGGCGCGATCTCCCTCCTCGCGGCCGGGTACGACCACCGCGTGGACGCCATCGCCCCGGCGATCACGTACTGGAACCTCGCGGACGCCCTCTTCCCGGACGGCGTGTTCAAGAAGCTGTGGGCCGGCATCTTCATCAACTCCGGCGGCGGCTGCGACAAGTTCGAACCGCAGCTGTGCCGGATGTACGAGCGCGTCGCCGAGTCCGGCAAGCCGGACGCGCAGGCACGCCAGATCCTGACGTCCCGCTCCCCGTCGGCCGTCGGCGACCGCATCAAGGTGCCCACGCTCCTGATCCAGGGCCAGACCGACTCCCTCTTCCCGCTCGGCCAGGCCGACGCGGCGGCGAAGGCGATCCGCGCGAACGGCGCCCCCGTCGACGTCGACTGGATCGCGGGCGGCCATGACGGCGGCGACATGGAGACGAGCCGCGTCCAGTCGCGCGTGCGGTCCTGGTTCGACCGCTACCTCAAGGACGACAAGGCCGCCGACACCGGCCCGGCCTTCCGCGTCACCCGCACCGGAGGCGTCGACTCCACCGACGGCGCGGCCCAGCTGCGCGGCGCGAGCGACGACACCTACCCGGGCCTGGAGAGCGGCGAGAAGTCCTTCGCCCTGACCGGCCGCGAGCAGAGCTTCGCCAACCCGGCAGGCGCCAGCCCGCCCGCGGTCTCCGCCCTGCCGGGGCTGGGCGGCGGCGGCCTCGCCCAACTCTCCTCCCTCGGCGTCGGCGTCTCGCTGGACTTCCCCGGCCAGTACGCCCAATTCGAATCGGCCCCCCTCACCCGCGGCCTGCGCATCACCGGCTCCCCGACGGTCACCGTCCACGTCAAGTCCACGACCGACGACGCCGTGCTCTTCGCCAAGGTGTACGACGTCGGTTCCGGCTCCACGACCCCCGTCCTGCCCTCCCAACTCGTCGCCCCCATCCGGGTCGAGGGCGCGAAGGCGGGCAAGGACGTCACCATCACCCTCCCGGCCATCGACCACGAGGTCGAGCAGGGCCACCGCCTGCGCCTGGTCCTCGCCTCCACCGACCTCGGCTACGCCTCCCCGGCCACCCCCGCGACGTACACGGTCACTCTCAAGGGCGACCTGAGGGTCCCGACGGCCCCGGGCGTGACGACGGCAGCCGCCCCCCTCCCCTCCTGGGTGTGGTGGCTCCCCCTGGCCGGCGCACTGATCGCCCTGACCCTCCTCGCGACAAGCCGCCGCCGCACGACCACAGCACCACCCCCGGACCCCGCCCTGACCGAAGTCCCCCTCCAGATCACGGACTTGAGCAAGCGGTACGCGAAGTCGGCGGACCGTTACGCGGTCCGGGACCTCTCCTTCCGCGTGGAGAAGGGCCAGGTCCTCGGCCTGCTGGGCCCGAACGGCGCAGGCAAGACGACCACGCTCCGCATGCTGATGGGCCTGATCAAACCGGACGACGGCGAGATCCGCGTCTTCGGCCACGCGATCCGCCCCGGCGCCCCGGTGCTGTCCAGGGTCGGCGCGTTCGTCGAGGGCGCGGGCTTCCTCCCGCACCTCTCCGGCCGCGAGAACCTGGAGCTGTACTGGCAGGCCACGGGCCGCCCGCCGGAGGACGCCCACATGGAGGAGGCCCTGGAGATCGCGGGCCTCGGCGACGCACTGGCCCGCGCGGTCCGCACGTACTCCCAGGGCATGCGCCAACGCCTGGCCATCGCCCAGGCCATGCTCGGCCTCCCCGACCTCCTCATCCTCGACGAACCCACCAACGGCCTGGACCCGCCCCAGATCCGCGAGATGCGCGAGGTGATGATCCGCTACGCGGCAGCCGGCCGCACGGTCATCGTCTCCAGCCACCTCCTGGCCGAGGTGGAACAGTCCTGCACGCACCTGGTGGTGATGGACCGGGGCCGCCTGGTCCAGGCGGGCAAGGTAAGCGAAATCATCGGCGCGGGCGACACGCTCCTCGTAGGCCTGGCGACCGACATCCCGGACCCGATGGTGGACAAGGTGGCGGCTCTGGCGGGCGTCGAGTCGGCGGTAAGGACCGACGGCGGCTTGTTGGTACGCCTGACGGCAACACCCCTCAGGGGCGCGGGGCTGCATACATCAGCGGCTCCGCCGCGGGGCGCGACCAGCCACGAATCACCCGCAGACGGCAATGGACATGTCGCCGCACCCCCGATCCCCGGCACAACCACCGCCGCCCAACTCCTCGTAGAACTCGTCCGCCTAGAAGTCCCCGTCGCCTCCCTCACCCCCCACCGCCGCCTAGAAGACGCCTTCCTCACCCTGATCGGAGGCTCAGCATGACCACGATCGCCCAGCGCACGGAAACCGCCTCCGGCTACAAGCCGACCCACACCCTCCCCCTCCGCGTGGAGCTGGTCCGGCAACTGAAACGCCGCCGCACCCTGGTGATGGCCGGAATCCTCACCGCCCTCCCGTTCATCCTCCTGATCGCCTTCGCGATCGGCGGCACCCCGAACGGCCGCAACAACACCGTCACCCTGATGGACACGGCCACCGCCTCCGGCGCCAACTTCGCCGCCGTCAACCTCTTCGTGTCGGCCGGCTTCCTCCTGGTCATCCCGGTCGCCCTGTTCTGCGGAGACACCGTCGCCTCGGAGGCCGGCTGGTCCTCCCTGCGCTACCTCCTCGCCGCCCCCGTCCCGCGCGCCCGCCTCCTGTGGTCCAAGCTCGTGGTCGGACTCGGCCTAAGCCTGGCCGCGATGATCCTGCTGCCGCTGGTCGCGCTAGCCGTAGGCACGGCGGCCTACGGCTGGGGCCCCCTCCAGATCCCCACCGGCGGCTCCCTGGACACCGGCACCGCCACCCAGCGCCTGCTGATCGTCGTGGCGTACATCTTCGTGTCCCAACTGGTCACCGCGGGCCTGGCGTTCTGGCTGTCGACCAAGACCGACGCCCCGCTCGGCGCGGTCGGCGGCGCGGTCGGCCTCACCATCGTCGGCAACGTCCTGGACGCCGTGACCGCCCTCGGCCACTGGCGCGACTTCCTGCCCGCGCACTGGCAGTTCGCGTGGGCGGACGCCGTCCAGCCCCATGCGGAGTGGTCCGGCATGATCCAGGGCACGGCGATTTCCATAACGTACGCACTCGTGCTGTTCGCCCTGGCCTTCCGCGGTTTCGCCCGCAAGGACATCGTTTCCTAGATCGACAGACCTGCTCGCCCAGGTCAACGGAAGGTCTCCCACCGGTCTCGACCGACCATGATCGTGGCCGGTTCGAGATCCATCCGCAACGCTCCGTCACGCACGTTCCGCCCCCTCGCGCCGTCACAGTCACAGACGGCGACGTCCGTCGACCGACGTCAATCGACAAAGGGGGCACGGAAGATGGACCAGCGCGACCGAACACCGAAACCGGGCACACCGCTCCGCCACCGAAGCTGCCGCAGCCGCCGGAGGCTCGGCGCCGCCCTCCTCGCCCTCACGGCGACGGGCGCCCTGCTCCTGACGGCGTGCAGCGCGAGCGACAGCAACGGCAGCAGCTCCGCGGACCGTTCGAAACGGACCGGCGGCCTCCCGGCGCCGGGTCCGGCCGAGACCTCGGCCGACGGACAGCGCAGCATCACCGGCGACGAGAGCCGCTCGCCCTCGGCCGACTACCTCTCCACCTTCGCCCTCGACGTCGACACCGCCTCCTACGGCTACGCCCGCCGCGCCCTGTACGACGGCCGGCTGCCCGACCCGTCGACGGTCCGACCCGAGGAGTTCGTCAACAGCTTCCGCCAGGACTACGAGCGCCCCGACGGCAACGGCTTCACGGTCACCGTCGACGGCGCCCGCACCGACAAGAACAGCTGGTCCCTGATCCGCGTCGGACTGGCCACCCGCGCCGCCGAGTCCGACGAGGACCGCCCGCCCGCGGCCCTCACCTTCGTCGTCGACGTCTCCGGCTCCATGGGCGAACCCGGCCGCCTCGACCTCGCCAAGAAGTCCCTCGACACCATGACGGACAAGCTCCGCGACGACGACTCGGTCGCCCTGGTCACCTTCAGCGACGAGGCGAAAACCGTCCTGCCGATGACCCGCCTCGACGGCCACCGCGGCAGGATCCACGACGCCATCGACGAACTGGAGACCCAGGACTCCACCAACCTCGGCGCGGGCGTCGACAAGGGATACGCCACCGCCGCCGAAGGACTGCGCGAGGGTGCCACCAACCGGGTCGTGCTCATCTCCGACGCCCTCGCCAACACCGGCGACACGGACGCCGACTCGATCCTCGAACGCATCTCGCGTGAACGCCGAGACCACGGCATCACCCTGTTCGGCGTGGGCGTCGGCAGCGACTACGGCGACGCCCTGATGGAACGCCTCGCCGACAAGGGCGACGGCCACACCGCGTACGTGTCGAACGACGCCGACGCCCGCAAGGTCTTCGTCGACCAGCTCCCGCAGAACATCGACCTCACCGCCCGCGACGCCAAGGCCCAGGTCGCCTTCGACCCCGAGACGGTCGCCGAGTTCCACCTCGTCGGCTACGAGGACCGCAAGGTCGCCGACGACGACTTCCGCGACGACAACGTCGACGGCGGCGAGGTCGGCCCCGGCCACACCGTCACCGCCCTCTACGCCGTGCGCACCCGGCCCGGCGCCGACGGCCACCTCGCCACGGCGAGCGTCCGCTGGCTCGACCCCGACAGCCGCGCCCCGCACGAGGAGTCCGGCCAGCTGGAGACCGGCGACCTCCACGACGACGTCTGGAGCGCCTCCACCCGCTTCCAAGTCACGGCCGTGGCCGCCTACTTCGCCGACACCCTGCGCACCCGCGACTCCGAGGCCGACGACGTGGGCTCCCTTCCCGGCAACCCCGGCCTCGACGAACTCGGCGAACGAGCCCACGCGTTGGCGAAGAAGACCGAGGACAAGGACGTGGACGACCTCGCCGAGGCCATCGACGAGGCGAGCCTCATGAAATGAGCCGTTCCCCATTGACGATTCCTTACTTGCGAGTAAGTTGGCCTGCCAGTCAGAGCCGACTGGGAGCCGCAATGGGCGTACGCAAGGATCTGAAACGGGCGAAACAGCGCGCGGACCTGGCCGCCCGCACCCGGGTCGAGGTCGTCAGGGACGAGCACGGCGTGGTGCGCGAGGCCCGCACCGCGCCGCTGGCTCCCCGACCGACCACCGGCAGCACGGCCGACCTCCCGTACACGAACGCCGCCGAGGCACCGGACGCGGTGGTGCTGCGCCGTAAGCAGCAAGGCATCTGGCAGCCTGTCACGGCGGCGGTCTTCGCCCGCGAAGTCACCGCCGTGGCCAAGGGGTTGATCGCCTCCGGCCTCGAACCGGGCGGCCGGGTCGCCGTGATGTCCCGCACCCGCTACGAGTGGACGGTCCTCGACTTCGCGATCTGGGCGGCCGGCGGCCAGACCGTCCCGGTCTACGCCACCTCCTCCGCCGACCAGGTCGAGTGGATCGTCCGCGACTCGGGCGCCCGTTACGTCGTCACCGAGACCGCCGAGAACGCGGACACGGTGACCACCGCCACCGCCCGCCACGAAACCCCGCCCCGCGTCTGGCAGTTGACTGAGACATCAGCCGCTACCGCGGCGGGCGGCGCCCTGACCCGCCTCGCCACCGTCGGCCTCGACGTCCCGGACGAGGAGGTCACCAAGCGCCGTACCGCGCTCACCCCCGACACGATCGCGACCATCTGCTACACCTCCGGCACCACCGGAAAACCGAAGGGCTGCGTCCTCACCCACGCCAATCTGCACGCCGAGGCCGCCAACACGGTCGAGCTGCTCCACCCCATCTTCAAGGAGGTCACCCGCCAGACGGCCTCGACCCTCCTGTTCCTCCCGCTCGCCCACATCCTCGGCCGCACCTTGCAGATCGCCTGTCTGATGGCCCGTATCGAGATCGGCCACTGCCCGAGCATCAAGCCCGACGAACTCCGGCCCGCCCTCAAGGAGTTCCGCCCCACCTTCCTGGTCGGCGTCCCGTACCTCTTCGAGAAGATCCACGACACCGGCCGGGCGACCGCCGAGAAGATCGGCCGCGGCGCCTCCTTCGACCGCGCGGACCGCATCGGCGTCCGCTTCGGCGAGGCGTACCTGAACAGGTTCCTGGGCACCGGCAAGGGCCCGGGACCCGGCCTCTACGCCGCCTGGGCCCTGTACGACCTGCTGGTCTACCGCCGGGTCCGCAAGGAGCTCGGCGGCCGTATGCGCTACGCGATCAGCGGCGGCTCCCCGCTCGACCGCAACCTCAACCTGTTCTTCTACGCGGCGGGGATCATCGTCTACGAGGGCTACGGCCTGACGGAGACGAGCGCGGCCGCCACCATCGTCCCGCCCCTGAAACCCCGCCCGGGCACCGTCGGCCAGCCGGTCCCCGGCACGGCGGTCCGGATCGCCGACGACGGCGAGGTGCTGATCAGGGGCGGCATCGTCTTCGGCGCGTACTGGAACAACCCGGCCGCCACCGACGCCGTACTCCAGGACGAGTGGTTCGCCACCGGCGACCTCGGCGCCCTCGACGAGGACGGCTACCTCACCATCACCGGCCGCAAGAAGGACATCCTCGTCACCTCCGGCGGCAAGAACGTCTCCCCGGCCGTCCTGGAGGACCGGATGCGCAGCCGCTCACCGGTCGGCCAGTGCCTGGTCGTCGGCGACAACCGCCCCTTCGTGGCCGCCGTGATCACCCTCGACCCCGAGGCGGTCGCCCACTGGCTGTCGGTGCGCAAGCTGCCGGCCGACACCCCGATGTCCGTGGTGGTACGGGACCTGCGCATCCGCGCCGAGGTGCAGAAGGCCGTGGACTACGCCAACGAGGCCGTCTCGCGCGCCGAGTCGATCCGCGCGTTCGCCCTGGTCGAGGGTGAGTTCAACGAGGAGAACGGGCTGCTGACCCCGTCCCTGAAGGTCAAGCGGCACGCGGTGTACGCGCTGTACGCGGACGAGATCGAGGCGCTCTACAAGAAGTAGGCGAGGCGCTCTTCGAGAAGTGGCGGGCACACGGAAAAGCGGGCCGCCGATGTGCTCGGCGGCCCGCTTTCGCGGTGCTTGTGAGGTCAGCTGCCCTGGGCGCCGTTGCCCGACAGGACCGGGATGTTGTCCAGGATGTGCGACAGCGGCTCGTCGCCCTTGGCCTGGGTGGAGTTCTCGGTGCACTGCTGGTTCTGCGGGGCCGACAGGATCGGCACGTCCTGGACGGCCGTGATCGGGATCGCGCCGACGACGGAGCCGACGTTGACCTTGGCCGGCAGGCCGATGCAGGGCTTGTTCAGGGTGCCCTGGACGAGCGAGAGCTGGGGGCTCATGTCGCCGTGGGTGGCCTGGTTGCCGTACTTCTGGACGGCGCCGTTGCCGTTGGTGGTGGTGACGCCGTCGTCGTTGCCGATGGCCAGGGCCGGGGCGGCGGTGGCGCCGACGACGGAGGCAGCGACGGCCGCGGCGGCCAGCAGCTTCTTCATGTTTCGTTCCCTTTCGGAGAGCGGACCCCGTTGCAGAGCCGCGTTTTGATCAACCGACGACGGCCGGTTTGGTTGCGCTGTTTGCCCCGTTCGGCCTATCGCGTACTAAAAAGTGACGGTGTTAAAGACGGGACGACGATTCCCGCGTGAAGAAGGGCATGCGAACGGGCCGCCGAGAACTCGGCGGCCCGCTGTGCGCATGGGGAGGTCAGCTGTCCTTGGCGCCGTTGCCCGACAGGACCGGGATGTTGTCCAGGATGTGCGACAGCGGCTCGTCGCCCTTGGCCTGGGTGGAGTTCTCGACACACTGCTGGTTCTGCGGGGCCGACAGGATCGGCACGTCCTGGACGGCCGTGATCGGGATGAGACCCACGACGGAGCCGACGTTGCCCTTGACCGGCAGGCCGATGCAGGGCTTGTTCAGCGAGCCCTGGACGAGCGCCATCTGCGGGCTCATGTTGCCGTACGTGGCCTGGTTGCCGTAGATCTGCTCGGAGCCGTTGCCGTTCGTGGTGGTGACACCGCCATCGTTGCCGATCGCGAGCGCCGGAGCGGCGGTGGCGGCCGAGACACCGGCGACGGAAGCGGCGATCGCCGCAGCAGCCATAACCTTCTTGATCACTTGCATGGTCCCTTCTGGAGTAACCCCGTCCACCGGAGCGACCTGCACAACTGCCACCGGCCCGCATGGTTGCTCCCCTTCACTCCAATGGCTCAGGAAAATCCGGACGGGTGAAGTCGCGGAACCAATCCTGGCGACCTCGGTTGAGGTGGGAGCAGGAATGTGTGTCTCCGTCAGGAAAGGACCCGGAGAAATGCTCAAGAAGGCAATGGCTGCAGCGGCGATCGCGGCCTCCGTCGTAGGTGTCTCGGCGACGGCCGCCCCCCAGGCGCTGGCCATTGGCAACGACGACGGCGTGACCACCACCAACGGCAACGGCTCCGCGCAGGTGTACGGCAACGGCGAGACCAAGGGCGACATGAGCCCGCAGGCCTCGCTGGTCCAGGGCACGGCGAACAAGCTCTGCCTCGGCGCCCCGGTCAAGGCCAACGTCGGCTCGGTCGTGGGCCTCCTGGTGCCGGTCACCGCAGTTCAGGACGTGCCGATCCTGTCGGCCCCGCAGAACCAGCAGTGCGCCGAGAACTCGACCCAGGCCAAGGGCGACGAGCCGCTGTCGCACATCCTGGACAACATCCCGGTCCTGTCGGGGAACGGCGCGAAGGACAGCTGACGGCGGGTCGGCCGACCTTTCGTCAAGAGCCGCCCGGGCGGCCCGCCTTACTCTTTCGGGCGGGCCGCCCGGTCCGTTTTCCTGATTTTCTCTACTCCCTCAGAGAAGCGTTTCTGCTCCTTGCGGGTCAAACTGGCAATTCAACACGGGGCGTTCGAGTGAATTATCCCGCGGCTCACGTTCCGTAGTTTCTTCGGCTGTCTATCCCTCGTTTTGCAGCCTGCAGGTCATGCAGTAGGGCGTGACCGCTGAGAAGGGATAGTTCATGAAGAAGACCGCCGCTGTCGTCGCGGGCATGATCATGGCCCTCGGCGTGGCCGCCCCGGCTTTCGCCGACGCCGACGCCCACGGTGCCGCTGTCGGCTCGCCCGGCGTCCTCTCGGGCAACCTGATCCAGGTCCCCGTCCACGTTCCGATCAACGTGTGCGGCAACTCGATCAACGTGATCGGCGCGCTGAACCCGGCGTTCGGCAACGTGTGCGTCAACGACTGACGACGTAGCACCCGAACACTCACGCACCAGCCGCCCGGCTGTGTCACGGCCGGCCTTGGACGTCTTGTCTCCGTTCCAAGGCCGGCTTTTCCCACTTCTTCAAGCAGGAAGACCACGAGATTGCGACAGACCCTGAGCAGGGGAATGGTCGCGGCCGCCGCCGCGACGAGCATCCTGTCCCTGTACGGCGGCAGCCCCGCACTCGCCGACACGCACGCGGGCGGGGCCACCAAGGACTCGCCGGGCGTCCTGTCCGGCAACAACGTCGCGGTACCCGTCGACGTCCCGGTCAACGCCTGCGGCGACTCGGTCGACGTGGTCGCCGCCCTCAACCCGACGTTCGGCAACTCCTGTGCGCACGACTCGGGTTCGGGCAAGCACCGCAGCCACGAGATGTCGTACGAAGACCACGGCTACGGCGATGACGACGACTCGGACGACACCGGGTACGGCGGCCACGGCGGCTATGGCGACCACGGCTATGGCGACCACGGCTACGGCGACCACGGAGGCGGAGGCGGCGGCTACGGCGACCACACCCCGCCCGGTGGCGGCCACACGCCCCCTGGTGGCGATCACACGCCTCCTGGTGGCGACCACACCCCGCCCGGCGGTGATCACACGCCCCCCGGTGGAGACCACACGCCTCCTGGAGGTGACCACACTCCTCCCGGCGGTGACCACACGCCCCCTGGCGGCGATCACACGCCTCCTGGAGGTGACCACACTCCTCCCGGCGGTGACCACACGCCCCCTGGTGGTGACCACACTCCTCCCGGCGGCGAAAGCACGCCTCCCGGTGGCGGTCACTCGACGCCTCCCGGTGGTGGCCAGAGCACACCCCCCGGTGGCGGTCACTCGACGCCCCCCGGCGGCGGTCACAGCACACCCCCCGGCGGGGGCCAGAGCACGCCTCCCGGTGGTGGCCAGAGCACGCCCCCGCAGTTGCCCCACACCGGCGGTGACGGTGGGGCACTGCTCGCCGCGTCTGGTGCCAGTGCCGCGATGATCGGGGCCGGGGCCGTGCTGTACCGGCGAGGGCGGCGGGCCTCGGCTCACCGCTGACGCGCCGGGTTGTGCGACGGGTGCCGGACGGCTTCGTGTCCGGCACCCGCGCCCGTTCTACGGGGTGCCGCCCCGCATCGGGACGGGCGCCGCCCCCGCCGTGAGACCGCCCGTGGACTGACGCCCGATCAGACTCCCGCGCGGCGCCGACCGCAGATGCCGTCGCACGCCCCGCACCAGCGCCCCCGCGGTATAGGTCGCCCCGTGCACGAAGCGCATCGCCGGTCCGTAGCCGGCGGCCGTGAGCAGGCCCGCCATGAAGAGTCCGGGGTACGTCGACTCGAAGTCCCGTCCGACCTCCGGTGAACCGTCCGCCACCGTGCCCAGCGCGGCGCGCAGGTCGGTGGAGAGCAGATCCAGGCGGTCGCAGGACGCCGTGAACCCCGTTGCCGCGATGACGTGTTCGGTCTCCAGGGAGCGGACGCGGCGGCGAGACGTCTCCGCGCGGCCCGTCAACTCCACTCGTACCCCTCCCGGCACCGCACGCGCCGCCGTCACCTCGTGGCCGAGGAGCACCTCGACGGCCGGTTCCACCCGGTCCCGCACCCACCACGCGCCCGCCGGGCCGAGTGCGGTCGCGGCGATGCGGGCGCGGGTCGGCTCGGGCAGGCGGCGGAAGAGGCCCGGGCGCTCCGAGTAGAACCAGTTGCGCCAGCCGGGGCCCAGGCCGCTGTGCGGGGAGCGGGCCGACTGCCACCAGGGGCGCTTCCAGGGCGGCGGCACGTCGTTCCAGACGAGGCGGTCGGCGCGGGCCAACACCCTTACGCGCGTGCCCTGTTCGGCGAGCAGCGCCGCCGTCTCCAGGGCCGCCTGGCCGCCGCCGATCACCGTGACGTCCTTGCCGCGGAAGCGGTCGAGGTCGCTGTGGTGGCTGCTGTGCGAGACCAGGCCCGGGCCCAGGCCGCGCAGGGCGGACGGGATCTCGACGAACGGCATCACCCCCACCGCCAGCGCGACCGCACGGCCGTACAGCACCTGGCCGTCCTCGGTGACCGCCTCGAAGCCGCCGGGGCAGGGCGCCACCCGGGTCACCGTGCGCTCGTCGATCACCGGGACGGCGTGGTGGGCGAACCACAGCCCGTACTCGGCGAACATCTCCACCGGGATCGGCTCACCGTGCCGGGCGGTCACGCCCTGACCCGCGCAGTAGACCTCGAGGCGCAGCCGGCCGTCCGGGTCCGAGAGGTTGGAGGCCCAGGGCTCCGACTTCAGGAACATGCCGCGGGGCATGTGGTCGCGCCAGGACGCCATGGGCCGCCCGAAGACGCGCAGCCGCAGCCCGGCGGCCGCGGCGTGGGACGCGATGGACAGGCCGTACGGGCCCGCGCCCACCACCAGCAGGTCGTACATCAGCAACTGCTCGCTTTCTCGTCGTCGGACAGGTCGGTGAGGGAGGGGGCAGGGGAGGCGGGGGGCGCGACGGGGGCCGCCTGGTGGACCACGTGCGGGAGGGCCGGGGCGCCGGCGGCCGGGCGCGGGGCGCGCAGTCGGTCCACCAGGCGCCGGGAGACGTGCCGGGCCCACAGCGTCCACAGGGCGCGGCCGGGGGCGCGGTCGTCGGGGGCGTACCAGGCGAGCTCGCGGCCCGCGGGGGAGGGGCGCAGTGCGGCCAGGGGCGCGTAGTTCTCCACGACGAACTCGCGGCCGGGCAGCGGCGCCGGCTCCGGCAGCGGACGGTGGGTCAGATCCAGGTGCTGCGCCCGTACGACGTCCAGATCGGAGCCGTCGGCGAAGAGGCGGAACTGGGCGCCGGGGCGCGGGTTGAAGTCGAGGAGGTGGTAGCGGCCGGAGCTGCCGCAGCGGCGGAAGTCGAGGTCGAGGATGCCGCGGTAGCCCAGCTCGGTGGTGAGGCGCTCGGCGAGGGCCGTGACCCGGGGGTTGGCCGTCCAGCGGCCCATCGCCGTCAGCCCGGCCCCGCGTGGCCAGGACCGCAGCTTGACGCCGGGGCCGCCGCCGCGGACGGCGCCCGCGCGGTCGACGTAACCGTGGAAGAACCAGTCGCGCTCGGGGCCCGGTGGCAGGAACGCCTGCAGCAGCAGCCGGCTGCCCGCCTCCTCGGTGCGCCGGTACAGCTCCCGTGCCTCCTGCGCCGAGCGGACCACGACCGTGCTGCGCAGACCGGTGCCGGTCGGCACCAGCCAGGGGCGGCTCCACTTCGCCACCACCGGCAGGCCGAGGCGCCAGGCGGCGCTCGCGGCCTGGGCGGGGCTGTCCGGGACCAGCGTCGGCGGGTGCGGGACGTCCAGGGCCGCGCACAGGTCGGCCAGTTCCGCCTTGTCGGCGACGTGCTCGGGCAGCGCGACCGGCATCTCGGGCAGCAGATAGGCGGGGGCGAGTTCCTCGCGCAGCCGGCCCACCGCGACGGCGCTCGCGTCGTCCATCGGGATCAGCACCGCGGGACGCGAGATCCGGGCGGCCACCCGGCGCAGACAGACGGCGATTTCGTGCGCGGATGAACCGGGTGGCGGCGGGGGATGCATCTGACGTACAAATCGGGACCGGGAAACGGGACTTCCCGTGGAATCGGCGACCACATGCACATCGACCCCCGCTCTGCCGAGCGAGCGCACGGCGCCGAGCGTGCCGTGGTGAAAGGGATTCCGGTCGATCCGCAGCAGAACGGCGGGGACACGGATGTCAAACAGCGACACGGTCATCAATTTCTTCTCACTCGTTGGCCGTAACGGCGGTGGCGTAATTCCTGTTCATATGACTGAGTGTCAGTAACCGCATTTCAGAAAGGAGCGGGCATGGAACGGAAGAAACGACGTCCCCGGTCCCGTCGGCTGGCCGTCGTCGCGGCGACCGTCGCCGCGTCCGCCGTACTGGCCTCGGGCACGGGATCCGCCGCGGGGGTGGTGCGGGTCGCCGACCCGCCCGCTCCGACGCCGACCGTCCCCGCACCGGCCGCCGCCACGACCCCGGCCCCAACGCCCCCGACAGTCCCCACGCCGCCGACTCCCGTGCCGCCCAAGCAGGACACGCCCGCCTTCGGGGCCTTCCTCAACTCCGACGGGCGGGGCGTGGCCAGCATGCCCGCGCTGAGCGCCTGGCTGGGCGGTGCCGAGCTGCGCGTCGGGCACACCTATCTGCCCGGCAACAGCTGGACCGACATCGAGGGGCCCCCGGGCATCCTCAACGTGTGGGCGGACTGGCGCACCGAGAAGGCCGACCGGATGCTCGTCCTCAACGTGCCGATGCTGGACCGCAACGAGGACGGGGTCTCCGACTTGCGGGTGCGGTCGCTGCTGCGGGAGGGCGCGGCCGGCGCGTTCGATCACCACTTCAAGGCCCTGGCCGAGCGGCTGGTGGAGCTGAAGGTGCCGGACACGGTGATCGTGCTCGGCTGGGAGATGAACGGCATCACGTACACCTCTCGCTGCGGCCCCGACCCGGAGGCCTGGAAGAAGTACTGGAACAGGATCGTCACCACCATGCGTTCGGTGCCGGGCCAGAAATTCCGGTTCGACTTCACGCCGACCCGCGGCCGGGACGCCGTTCCCTGGACGCAGTGCTATCCGGGTGACGACACGGTCGACATCATCGGCATGGATTCGTACGACCAGCCGACCGGGCTGACGTTCGACCAGCAGGTGAAAGAGCCCTACGGACTTCAGGAACACGTGGATTTCGCCAAGACCCACGGCAAGCCCATTTCCTATCCCGAATGGGGACTCTTCCGCAACGGTGACAACGCGGAATACATGAAGCGGATGCTCGCCTGGATGGACGAGCACAAACCGCTCTACAACACGCTGACCGACTACTGCCCGCACGGTGTCTGGCAGTGCGGGGCCAACCCGAAGTCGTCCGCGGTCTACCGCGCGTTCCTCTCCGGCCGCACCGACGACCCGACGCCGACCCCGACCCCGGTACCGACCAAGCCGACGCCCACTCCCACGCCCGTCCCGACCCCGACGCCGGTGCACCCGGGCAACTGCTCGCCGCTGGACCTCGGCGACTGGGTCGAGTACTGGCTCGGCGGGAAGCTGTGCATGCGCCTCGACTGGTGGTCGCGCATCCGGTGAGCCCGGCGCGGGGGGGGGGGGGGGGGGCGCCGGCGCCGGCCCCCCCCCCCCCCCCCCCCCCCCCCCCCCCCCCGGAGCCCCCCCCCCCCCCCCCGGCGCCCCCCCCCCCCCCCCGG